>JAIFWP010000006.1 GCA_019661785.1 Candidatus Parcubacteria bacterium
ACTTCATCTACCACGCGGCGTCGCTCCATCAGACTTTCGTCCATTGTGGAAGGTTCTTGACTGCAGCCACCCGTAGGTGTATGGACCGTGTCTCAGTTCCATCGTTGGGGGTCAGCCTCTCAGCTCCCCTAGCCGTCATCGCCTTGGTAGGCCATTACCCTACCAACTAGCTGATAGCCCGCAGGCCCTTTCCGAAGCGAATTGCTTCTTTACTCCGTGGAGACTATCGGGTATTAGCCAACCTTTCGGCTAGTTATTCCCGTCTTCGGAGGAGGTTCCTACGTGTTACTAACTCGTCTGCCACTAGCACAATCTTGCGAAAGTGCCCGTTTGACTTGCATGCCTTATCCACGCCGCCAGCGTTCATCCTGAGCTAGGATCAAACTCTTAATTGAAATGAACGGAACAAAAGAGAAAACTAATTGAAATGAACGGAACAAAAGAGAAAACGATATTCATCTCTTGCCCCTATTTCGATCCTATTGAACAAACAACTTGCACGCTCCACCCGTGGAGGCGGAGCGATTTTTTTACATTCTCAAGTATTCAATTTTCAAGGTGCCCGCCCTAACAGCGGGTTTAGCGTAGTTAGAGCGTGGGGTCCATTATACGCATAGGAATGGCCCCGTCAAGCGGGGCCATAAGGGGGTCATAAGTCTTCCAAGGGGATGAGCCCGAGGGTCTTTTGGAGCTTCTCGTCCACAGGCTTCTCGGTGATGATGGTGATGCCTTTGGGCTCGACCGAGATGCCCCTATCGAGGACCCGGCAGAACTTACGGAGAGCGTTTAGGATGGAGAACTCCTCCATCTTGGAGAAGGGTTCAGAGTGGAAATACTTGACTCCAGGCACTTCTAGCATCGAAACCTCCTGGTTGAGCTTGTCTTTGTATAAAGACGCTCGACAGTGCGGATTCTGTCACGACTTTCCCCAAAGTCAATACTAAGGTTTAGTAACCTACTTATTCTTCTGGAATGTAACAAGCAGGGGTGAGGCCACGAAGATGGATGAGTAGGTACCGACGATGACTCCGATTATGAGGAGGAGCGCGAACTCGTGTGTAGCAGGAGAGCCGAAGATGTAGAGTGCGAGGAGGGTAATGAAGATAGTAAGAGAAGTGTTGATGGAGCGGCCGAAGGTCTGGGTTACTGACTTCCCTACCGTATCCTCGAAAGGTTCGTTCTTGCCAAGAGTCAGGTTCTCGCGGACACGGTCGAAGACGACAATGGTATCGTGCACCGAGTAGCCGAGGATGGCGAGGAGACCAGTGACGAAAAGAAGGTCAATCTCGAAGCCTCTGAAATGTCCGAGGTAGACGAATATTCCTAGCGGGATGATAACGTCGTGAGCGAGTGCTACGACAGTAGCGAGACCGTACTTCCATGACGAGACAGGCTTGGACACTTTGCGGAAAGCAAAGGTTATAAAGACCACTATCATGAGTATTACCACGACAACGGCTTTAACCGCCTTTGACTTAAGATCTGCCCCAGCAACAGGACCTATGGTGTTCTGCCTCTCTATGGTGAACTTGGTGCTCGAAATGCTATAGAGGCCTTGTTCGAAATTATCCCTTTCAGCGCTGGTTAGCTCCTTGGTGCGAATTATATATCTGTCAGACCCTGATGGGCGGAGCGAATAACCTCCTATATCGAGCCGACTTAGGACGCCCTCTATCTGACCCTTGGCTGGGAAGGTTCCTTCGTATTTAACCTCGGTCAGGGTACCTCCCTTGAAGTCGATAGAGAGATTGAAGCCGTAAGCTATCATCCCCCACACCGAGAGAGCGAGCAGGATGCCCGAGAGGAGGAACCAGATTTTTCTGTATTTGACGACGAACATATTATTTAATGTGGAACCCATTGCTAAAGAGGAATCTCCTAAAGCTGCCCTCAGCTCTCCCCTTCGAGGGTCTAGCGATAGCGAAGAGGAATGTGCGCGACACAGTGATAGCTGTGAACATGGATATAAGCACTCCGAGACCGAGCGTTAGAGCGAAGCCCTTAACCGCGCTCGTGCCGAGCCAGAAGAGGACAACGGCTGTGATGATTGAAGAGATGTTCGAGTCGCGGATAGAGAGCCAGGCTCTCGAGAACCCTTCATGAAGCGCGTCGTGTATGCTTTTGCCGCGCTTAAGCTCCTCCTTGGTACGCTCGAAGATAAGCACGTTCGCATCGACGGCCATACCGATAGATAGGATGAATCCGGCAAGACCTGCGGCTGTAAGAGTAACCGGTATGAGTTTGAAGACAGCGAGAGAAAGTATGATGTATGAGACAAGCGCGAGCGAAGCCACTAAGCCCGGCAAGCGATACCAGAGTATGAGGAAGACGGCCAAAGCTAGGAAGCCATAAAGACCTGCCTTGAGCCCGGCCTGGAGAGCCTCTCCGCCGAGCGAGGCGCCTATGACCTGGCTAGTGTACAAAGATATGGGCACTGGCAGGGCACCGTAGTTTAGGTTCCTAGCTAGGGCCTTAGCCTGGTCTGCTGTAAGGCCTCCCTCTATCTGAGCCTTGCCGTTAGTGATGGCATCCCTGATAACCGGAGCCTCGATAATCTGCCCGTCTAGGATAATAGCCAGTACTTGACCCTTATGCTCGGAAGTTAATTTTGCGAAGAGGTCCGTACCCTTGTCGTTGAAGGAAAGGGTAACAAGAGGCGCGTTAGTCGTCTGGTTGAAGGCGACCGTGGCGCTCGAGAGATACTCTCCAGTGAGGCCCGTAGGAGTGAAGACCTGATCGATAGTGGCGTCGGGATTCCCTTTCAAGATGTCCGATGCATTTGGCTTCTGTAGGCGGAACTCCAAGGTTGGCGTCGAGCCGATAGTGGCGATGGCTTTGTCGAGGTCAGTGACCCCTGGGAGCTCGACAATGAGTCGGTTGTCAGCATTGCCTGAGATGAGGCCCGAGGTCTCCGTCTGTACTATAGGCTCAGAGACGCCGAAGATGTTCACCCTCCTCTCAATGACTCCCTTGAGGCTCTCCATGGCGTCCCCCACGTTCTCGACCTTAGAAGTGTCGGCGCGGTATATGAGCTCGGTACCTCCCACGAGGTCTAGACCGAACTTGAAGGGATACTTGGCCCCTTCTCGCTGCTGCCTTACAAGAAAGTAAGCCAGGAGGCCGAAGACGGCAAGGAGGATGAGAGTCCAGACAATGTATTTTTTCATGCTGTAGGTTTGGCCATTATACTGATTCCCTCTTCCGGAGCAACCTTGGGCTGCCAGTCTAGGAGAGCCTTTGCCTTAGTGATATCGGCCAAGACGCGCTTAGGCTCGAGCCTCTCTGGGACATACTGCTTCTCTCCTCCTACAATATCGGCTATGGCATTCACCGATATCTCCTTGCCGTAACCTACGTTTATAACCTCGCCCCTGCCCACCTTGTCACTCTTCATGGCTCTCATGTTGGCCTCGACCACGTCAGAGACATGCACATAGTCGCGAGTCTGCTCGCCGTCGCCAGTTATAGTAAGCGGCTTGCCCTCGGCTCTGAGCGCGATGAATCTGGCTATAACCGAGGCGTAGGCTCCGTCAGACTTGGCTCTTGGTCCATAGACATTGAAGTAGCGCAGGCTCACAGTCTCTAGTTTGTACACTTCGCTCCACACTCTCGCATACACTTCGCCCACGTACTTGTGCATGCCATACGGGCTTAGAGGCATTGGCGGCATATCTTCGGTAAAGGGCATCTGCTTCTGGTCGCCATAGGCCGCGCACGAGGCTGAGTAGACGAGCCTACCAACCTTGGCCTCTGCGGCAGAGATAAGCACATTCTGCATTCCGAGAACATTTATCTCATTGGTCTCAAGCGGATGCTCAATGGAGTACTGCACGGAAGGCAAAGCGGCCATATGGAAGACCGCTACTGCTCCCTCAAAAATCTTTTTAATATCGTCGAGATGGCGCGTATCAGCTACATGCAAAGTGGCTTTGGGGTTCACATTCTCGCGCTTACCCGTAGAGAGATTGTCTATGATATGTACGTCATAGCTCTCGGCAATGAGACGCTCTACTAAGTGAGAGCCTATGAATCCCGCTCCACCTGTAACTATGACTTTCTGCATTTACTATTATTTACCGACTCTCGAGAATAGGGTTTTGACCGTCCTTAGAGCTATCTTTAAATCTAGCATGAGGGAACGATTCTTCACATAATACAGGTCATAGGCGAGCTTCTCTCGGGTCTGCTCCACGGCATTTTCATGATGCGGATGATCCTTCTCCTGATAGATTTGGGCCCAGCCCGAGAGGCCTGGCTTCACCAAGTGCCGTACATGATAGTAAGGTATCTCCTTCTTATATAGAGTCACGAGTGAAGGTAGTTCGGGACGAGGACCTATGAGTGACTGATCGCCCTTTATCACGCTCCAGAGCTGAGGCAACTCGTCTACGCGTGAATTTCGCAGGAATTTGCCCACCTTAGTGACCTTGAGCACTGTCGCTCCGCCCTCTCCATACTTGCCTTCGTCGCTTCCTGTCATAGAGCGGAACTTGTATATGCGTATGAGCCTATCATTCTCCCCCACTCGCTCCTGGGCGATAAAGGCGCTCCCGCCATCCTCGAGCTTTATAGCAAGGATGACGAAGGGATACACGATGAGAGAGAAGAGGCCCAGTATGGAAGCGAGCGCAATATCCATGGCACGCTTCAATACGCCATATCCAACTCCGGTAACGGTAGAAACATTTTCCAAAAACCAGTTATAGCGGATGATAGAGAGCGGCACGCGCTTAAAGATATCTTCGTATATCTCATGCATGTCCATGAAGTTCACTCCAGTGAATATGAGGTCGTACAAATCCGCGAGGAGCGGCTCAACTCTCTCATCCGAGAAGTCGACAATAACTACGGATGGGTCCTCAGTCTTCGGCACTATGCGGACATTGTAGATGTCGTTGTTGTTTATCTCTTCGCGGAGCTCTTCTGCCTCGCGGCCAGAGCCGATGATGACGGCCTTCTCCTTCCTGTTGCTGCCGATGCGCAAGTATCCATACATCCTCCAAAGCGAGATGAGGAGGAAAGATATGACGAGGTAGATGAAGAGCACTGTCTTAGGCGTGATGCCGAAGAGCGGTATGAGGTAGAAGAAGATAACTCCCACTATGGCGTTCGCCACCTGAGTGTTGAAAAGAATACCAGGCAACTTCGTCTTCAAAAGTATGGTGTGCCTCTCATATAACCCGGCGATATAGAAGATGACGACCCAAGCCACGATAAGCAGTCCGAAAGGCACCAGGTGGGTAAAGAAGAGCGCCTCCGAAGGCACTGACAAGCTCCTCAAGAAGAGCGCAAGCCACAGAGAGACTACGAAACAGACCACATCGCCGAGGAGGAGGACGAGGGGCTCCTTTTTTGAAGCTATATTCATGCGCGTGCATTTTACCACAAAATCATTATAATGGCTAGTAATAACGCCCGATTCAGCATGAAAATACTCTACGGCATCACTAAATCTAACTGGGGCGGGGCGCAGAAGTACGTCTACGACATGGCTTTGGCGTCTCAAGCCGCGGGGCATGATGTAGCTGTCATGTGCGGTGGAGATGGCCCGCTCGTAAGCAAATTGGCCGAGGCGGGTGTGCGCACTATAAACATTCCTGGCTTCAGTCGGGATATCGACATGCTCGACGATGCCAAACGTCTGTGGTTCATCATTAAGACTGTCAAAGCCGAGAAGCCAGATGTCTTCCATATAAATAGCTCCAAGATGGGTGGGGCTGGCATCTTCTCTGGTCGGCTCTTAGGAGTGCCTAAGATAATCTTCACTGCGCACGGGTGGCCCTTCCGCGAACCGCGGCATTGGCTCCAAAATTTAATCATCGAAGAGCTCTCATGGATTACCGTCCTCGCCTCACACCTAACCATCTGTGTATCGGAGAAGGATTATGAAGACATGGCGAGGAAGCCTCTCACGAGAGAGAAGCTCGTTGTCATACATAACGGCATCGACGTCTCACATACAAACATGCGAGCTGGTCATAAGACTGGGGGTGACAACGTAGTGGTTGGCACTATCGCCGAGCTGCATCGCAACAAAGGTCTCGATATAGGGCTCAGAGCCTTCGCCAGAGCCTTCAAGTTCACAGATGCTAAATTGGAGATTGTCGGGGGAGGAGATGAGCGTGAGAGCCTGCAGAGGCTCTCTGTCGAACTTGGCATTGACTCACAAGTCAATTTAATAGGCTTCCGAGACAATGCCACTGCCCTGCTCTCAAACTTTGATATCTTCATCCTCCCCTCGAGGAAGGAGGGTCTCCCATACACCATCCTTGAGGCCGGCATCGCAGGGCTGCCTGTGATATCTACGAGCGTGGGCGGCATACCAGAGATTATTAAGAATGGCGAGACAGGACTCCTCGTGCCTCCGGAAGACCCCAAGGCCTTAGCCGACGCGCTTAAAAAGCTCTCAGATAACTCGTCCGAGAGAGAGCGACTTGGGAACAATTTGCACAACTTCGTGAAGAAGAATTTTTCTAAAGAGAAGATGGTGGAAGAGACTCTCAGCCTATACGGTGAGATCGGTTCATAGAAGAGAGCACGCCGAGAGCGAACCACTCCGTAAGCAGATGCGACCCGCCATAACTCATGAACGGGAAGACGATACCCGTCACAGGGAGGACTCCCATGTTCATGCCGGCGTGGATGAGTATATGTATGCCAAAGAGGATGGACAAGCCGAGGCCAAAGAGCGTCTCGAAGTTGCTCTCGCTGCGCCGGGCGTTATCAACAATGCGGAGCAGAAGCATGAGCACGAGTACGAGCAAGAAGAGCGTGCCTACGAGACCCCACTCCTCGGCGAAAGCGGCAAAGATGAAGTCTGTCTGATACTCTGGCAAGAAGAGGAGCTTAGACTGCGAGCCTAGGCCAATACCCTTGCCTAATATCTGGCCCGAGCCGACAGCGATGGTGGACTGATAGGCGTTGTAGCCCGCGCCATGGATGTCAGACAGCGGATGGAGGAAGGTGGCTATGCGCGCCTTCTGATATGGCTGGAAGACGAAGAGCCATAGCACTGCCACGGCCGCGATGGCGATGCCAGCTACGATGGCCAAATGCTTCTTCGAGATGCCTGAGACGAGTACCATGCCGAACCATACTCCAAGGATGATGACCGCACCGCCGAAGTCCGGCTGGAGGAAGACAAGTGCTGCAATGATGAGCGCATACACGCACGAGATGACTATGTGTCGTATGTGGGCTATCTCCACATGTCTTCTGGAGAAGTACTTAGCCAGGATGAGGATGACCACAATCTTCGCCGGATCCGATGGCTGGAGCGCGAAGCCGCCAAAGGAGAACCAGGACTGTGCCCCATTCGATACATGTCCAAGGCCGAAGAGTAGGAGCAGGATGCCTACCGTAGCAAGGTAGAGCGACACCAAGACCTTGCTCCGCGACAGAAACTGCCAGTCAAAGGAACTCGCGAGGAAGAAAACCACTACAGATATAGAGAGCCAGATGACTTGGTGGGTGAAGAAATGTTCTTCGCCCGAGAAGGCATTCATGGTCACGAGCCCTGCTAGGGATATAAGGAGCGCCGGCACGAATAGCCGCCAATCGACGTTCTTCTGTATAATTCTCGGCATTACTTTATATAACTCTTATCGGGAAGGATGTGCGGGATGACCCTAATAGTCGTGGGTTCGCTTGCGAATGGGCTTGGCCAAGAGAAGACGACCGGCGCCGTGACACTGGCTTGCAAGGAGTCTATGAAAGTCTTCCCTGCTCCAACTATATTGCCCGAGGCGTCTGACAAGAGCGCAATGACCTCAATGTCTCCCGTGTCTACCAGAGATTTATTGGTGAGAGACGCCTCGAGCCTGGGAGCTGAGGTGCTAGCGGTAATGAGATTCAAGTTGCTTACCGAGACTATGGGCAAAACGTCTTTGTTCTTCTCCCACTTGAGAGCCCCCCAGTCGAAGGCCACTCGCACGGAACCAGAGTCATTTAGAGTAAAGGGTCCGGCAAAAAGAGCGAAGGTGGAATTGCGCGCTATGTATGTCTCTCCCCTTATGACCTTGAGCGGAGCGGTGTTCGAGGTGCCGCTATAAACGGTGAAGGTGTATGGCGCACGCACTACAGTGCCAGAGATATTGGGATTCTGCACGAGCACTACGGCCTCGTAGGTCGAGGTAGCGATTTTGAGTAGCCGAGCATCGCCTTGAGTGATGAGCGGCAAGACCTCCGGCTTGCATATGAGCTGGCATCCTCCTCCACAGTCGACACCCGTCTCATCACCGTCTTGCTTGCCGTTCATACAATCTGGCACCGAGCGGAAATAGAAGTAGTAGACAGGGTACCCAACCGCAGCAATGAGCACGAAGAAGGTGAGGACAAATATAAGCGCCCGCCTCCTAGCTGACCAAGGATTCATATAATCATTATAGCAACCTTTTGGTAATGCTAAAAAAGCCCTAAGAATAAGGGTTTTTCAGGTTTGAGAATTAAATACTTTGGTCTGGCGGCTACCTACTTTCGCCTTACGACTATCATCGGCACTACGAGGCTTAACTTCCGTGTTCGGAATGAGAACGGGTGTAACACTCGCGTCGAGCCACCAAGCCAAAAAACTCAATTTTCATTGATTGATTTCATTTAGCAGGACAGAGCAATACAACTCTTTGTGACTTAAAAGTTTCCTAATAAGAATTCGAGCAATTAGTACATCTCGGCTCAACACCTTACGGTGCTTACACCTAATGCCTATCAACGTGATAATCTCTCACGGCTCTCTCACCCCTAACGGGGCCACGATTCCTAATCTTGAGGTTGGCTTCATTCTTAGATGCTTTCAGAATTTATCCATTCCCGACTTAGCTACCCTGCGGTGCCCTTGGCAGGACAGCAGGCACACCAGAGGTCGGTTCATCTCGGTCCTCTCGTACTAGAGACAAATCCTCTCAAGAATCGGCAGAGGAGGCTAACGTGTAGTCTCTACGGGTGACTTGCGTCTTCCCTCGGGGTTATCCTTTCGGAGGATTTCACCGATATTAGTTAGCGTAGTCATAGAGGATTACTCCCCTAGACCGCCGTGATTTTGGTTGGTTCACCTTTTTTTGTATCTTTTCATGACGAAAATAAAACAGTTCGATTAGCTCAGACTGTGGAGCCCACGAGTTTGCACTCATGATCTCTACGGTCTGAACCCAGCTCGCGTAACATTTTAATTGGCGAACAGCCAAACCCTTGGAAGCTTCTCCACCTCCAGGATATGTTGAGCCGACATCGAGGTGCCGAACTGCGCCGTCGCTATGGACGCTTAGGCGCAA
>JAIFWP010000002.1 GCA_019661785.1 Candidatus Parcubacteria bacterium
AAGCCAACCTCCTCAGTGTCAGAGAAAAATCACCTCCTTAAGTGCACTTAGCATGAATTTAGGGACCTTAAATAGAGATCTAGGCTGTTTCCTTTTTGACGTACGGAGCTTAGCCCCCGCCGTCTAACTGCCGTGTTTTTAATCCTAGGTATTCGGAGTTTGATAGGTCTCACGAGATTTCTCCCTGTTGAGACCTTCCAGTGCTCTACCCCCTAGGGGAACACACGACGCTAGCCCAAAAGCTATTTCGGAGAGAACCAGCTATTACCAGGCTCGATTAGCTTTTCACTTCTTATCACAAGTCATCCGAGAGTATTGCACGGCTCACCGGTTCGGGCCTTCCTTCATCTTTCGACGAAGTTCACCCTGCTCATGACAAGCTCGCTCTGGCTTCGGGTCTTTAGCATACGACATACGCGCTATTCACACTCGGTTTCCCTATGGCTCCGGGCTCTCGCCCTTAGCCGCGCCGTCTGCTAAAACTCGTTGGCTCATTCTTCAATAGGCACGCCGTAGAGGACATAAATGCCCTCGCCGACTCCTTGTAAACGTACGGTTTCAGATCTATTTCACTCCCCTTCCGGGGTTCTTTTCACCTTTCCCTCACGGTACTCGTTCACTATCGATCTAGAAGAATATTTAGCCTTGCCGGTTAGTTCCGGCGGATTCCCCCGAGGTATTCGTGTCTCGAGGTACTCAAGAACGGAAACGAAAGAGATCACTTATTTTCGACTACGGGCCCATTACCCTCTTGGGGGCTTCTTTCCAGAAGCTTCGTCTAACAAGTGACTTTTTAACTCTTCGCGCAACGAATTGCGCAGTTCCCGCCTTACAACCCCCAGCAACAATCCCACGAAACGACGAATCGCGTCGTGAGAATGTAACTGGGTTTGGGCTTCTTCGTGTTCGCTCGCCGCTACTAACGAAATAACTATTGTTCTCTTTTCCTCCTGGTACTGAAATGTTTTACTTCCCAGGGTGAGCTCTCTGCCTAATTGGCAGAGTAATCAGATCAAGTCTGACTGGGTTTCCCCATTCGGAAATCTCCGGGTATAAGTTCTTGGCACAAACCCGAAGCGTATCGCCGCCTGGCGCGTCCTTCATCGCTTCTTCTAGTCAAGGCATCCACCGTACGGTCCTTCATCGCTTCTTCTAGTCAAGGCATCCACCGTACGCCCTTAAGTTTCTTATTAGGAAACTTATAAACCACATTGAGTTTTCTCTATGCACCGTCCAGATGCATAGAGACTGCTCTGTCCTGCTAAACGAAATCAATCATTTAGCATTTTCTTTTTGTCCTCAGAACCTACAATCAGTCCTGAGAACGCTTGCCCCACCTCCAGATGCGAAAAGACCCACTTAATGCGGTCTATCATCCGTGGTGGAATTGAATTGTTAAGGAACCCCTAGAATGCGAGACCCCCGCCTCTTTCGAAGCGGGGGTCGTAGACCCGGACGGCTCTACTGAGCCGTCTTTACCGCTTGAATTGGTTAGGTCGTATAAACATATCTAGGTTTGCCTATTCTATAGGAACCGTTTTAGCCTGTCAAATGGCTTAAACTAAGCCCTTCTGTGGGTATCCTGGGGACAAAAGAAGGCGCCCTTTTTAGGGGGCGCCCTTAGCACTCGTCAGCTCTACCGGACCTGGAGCGATTCGGCTTCGAAGACGAGATTCTTCGGCCCGATGACGACTCGCTTTTGATCACTTACTTCGATGTGTCCGGCGTCGACTGCTTTGAAGGGGTGTCCCTTCTTTGCCAAGACTTCGGACACCTGCTCGACAGAGACGTCTGGCGATACGAACAGAGCGAAACCTCCTCCCATGTTCAGATTACCGAACGCCTCTTCGTCGCTTACAGGACCGTGCTCCTGAATGAAATCGAAGATCAGCTGCTGCGACGGCAGCCTTTCGATTACGTAGGTGAACGGCGTCTGGGCACGCATGAGCTTGCGCCAACCATGCCCGGTGATGTTCACCGCGTACTTGATTCGGAACTCATCGAGACAATCCTCCACCGCCGCGGAGTAGATATGCGTCGGAGTGAGGAGAGCTTCGCCATACATGGTGCCGTCCGAGAGTTTCGTGAGATACCCTTCAGGCAGCTTCTCGGCGATCTGGCGCGCGAGCGTTAAGGCGTTGGCATGGATGCCCGAGCTCTCGAAGATGATAATGCGATCGCCTTCAGAGATGTCCAGTGCATAGAGCGGATCCGTCGACATCGGCATCCCCACAGCAGAGCCCGAGATGAGAGACGCCTCGGGCATGATAATGCCCTTGAGAGTCGGTGTCTCGCCTGGCCCCCAGATGGCTCGAGCGATGTCGCACGCCCTGCCCCATCCTTCGATGAGATCGCGCACGCGCGGCTCATCTTTGAACCAATCCGAGCTTCCGACGGCGAGATGCATGGCAATGACGAGCGGCGCTATGCCGAGCGTCGCCATGTCGTTGACGATCATAGCCACAGAATCCTGGGCAATCTGGTCGTAGTAAGACTTGCCAGTGAGCTTGTACATCGCATCGGCGACGAGGCTCTTCGTGCCGAGACCTTCTTCAACCAACCCGTAGATTGGTCCATCCCGCCACCCGAAAAGGAAGGCGCTTTCTCCGCGGCTAGACTCGAACGAGGAAACATCGTATCGCCGCGCGTTGTCTGCCGTGAGCGCCGCGCGCTCTTGGCACATCCGCTTGAAGGGATCGAGCGCCTGATAGTCGACGCCTGTGCCCTTATACGTCATTCTTTCGGTCATGCGTTCTCCTGTTGAGGTTCAAATCTGACTCTACCCTACTCGACCGAAGGAAATTGTAAAGAGATATGCAAAGAAGTTTCTAACCTTATCCAATAAAGACACCTTCGTTGGTTCTGTAGGGAGCTCCGGCGTCGAAGTAGCAACCAGCTCAGCAGAGGTTGTCGTAGTGGCCACAGCTATCTCCTTCGCCTCGACTTTCTTAACCACTGAATTTTTTGCAGACTTAACTACAGATTTAACTGCCGCATTAGTTTTTGTTATAGGCATAGGAGCAGGAGATGGACTAGGAACTTGAGCGAGTCGGACTGGTGCTGGCGATAAGGTCGGTGCAGACTCCGGAGCAATAGCAGATGCCTTAGGCACGCCGAATTCCTCAGCCACGAAGAGAGTGGACTTGCCTTGGTATATGCCGACGGCCATGCCTATGCCTGTCTCTGTATAGCGCGAGTCCATGATGATGGCCTTGTGGGCAGGAGACTGCATCCAAGCCTCGATGATGGCGGTGTCGCTCTCAGTATTAGTATTCATTGCCAATATCTCCCCTGCCCAGCTCCAGTCGTAACCAACCTTGGCATACCAAGACCATGGGTCCTTGCCGTCAGGCCCAATATGCTCAAAGTAACCCTGGGATAGCATATCGTCCGCCTTCATCTGCGCGGCCTGCGAGAGTTTAGTATTCATCGTCACAGCCGAGAGCCCTGCTTTAGCTCTCTCTATGTTTATAAGATTCAATATCGAAGATGAGCTCACGGCCGCATGAGCTGGCACTAGAGGGAGAAAGAGAAGAGCCATAGAAAGGTACTTAAATTTCTGCATCCGAGTATTCTACCCGCCTCATTTATGCAAGCAAGCACAGCAATAAACCCGCCATGCGGCGGGTTTATTTGTCCTCTACTAAGGTTGAATCTTAGCGTGAGGCGAGGATTGAGGCATTGAGAGCCGCTAGGGTCTTCACTCCGACATTACCTGTCTGAGTTATACCGTGTGCTCTCTGGTAAGCCATGACCGCTGCCCTAGTGAGAGGGCCGAACTGTCCTGTGATAGGACCGTTGTAGAAGCCGAGTTCCTTGAGAAGAGTCTGGAGCTCAGTCACTTCTATTCCTCGAAGGCCTTGCGACATGAGAGTCATGAAGGTGAAGGTGCCACCGGTGTTCGGTATACCTACTCGTAGTCGGAGCGGGCTGTCGTCGATGACGATGCCGGCGAGAACGTAGGCCACGGCCGAGTTAGGGTTAGCAACCTGTCCGGCATTCACAAGACCAGTAGCCCCGCTGTTGCTACCCGATGAGCTGCCGCCGCCAGTGTTGCTTCCGCCCGTGCTGCCGCCCTGCGCTACCACCTCAACATTTCTAGTCGTCGAGGCAGTGTTGCCTGCACAGTCAGTGGCCGTGTAAGTAAGGGTGTAGGTACCCAGTGTCGATGTATCGACGTGACCAGTAGTAACTACCGTAGTCGAGGCGCCAAGGTTGTCTGTAGCACTAGCACCCGGGTCAACGAAGTTGGTGCTCTGGAAGGCCGAGGTGTAGTTAGGCTGGTTGACTGTGATGACCGGGGCCGTGTTGTCGAAGACAGCATTTACTGTCGTTGAAGCCACTACATTGCTGCTAGCATCGAGCATCTCGATGACGAGAGGGGTTGAAGCGTTGGCGTTCAAGCCGACTGTCGTTGTGAAGTGTCCTGCACCATTAGCAGTAGTCGTAGCTGTGCTCGTGCCGCCCAAGATGCGGATGTCTGCGTTAGCATCTGACGTACCGCTAATGGTTACTGGCGAGACTGCAGTACAGAACTGGCCAAGGCTGACCGTCGGATTGGTAATGGTTACCGGTAGAGTAGTCGTAGCTGTCGTAGTGGTACCTGTAACTTGGCTTACGATAACGTCGAAGGTGGTCGAAGCTGAGTTACCCGACTCGTCGCTTGCCGTACAGTTCACTGTAGTCGTGCCGAGAGTGAAGAGGCTTCCAGAGACTGGAGCACAAGTCACTGTGACACTCGACGACATGTCGTCAGTCACTGCTGGATCGGCAAAGGATACATGCGTACCCGCGCTCGACGTAGTCGTAGCAGTGATGTCAGTTGTCGTGCCGAAAACCGGAGTGGTGTTGTCGAAGGTGATGTCTACAGTAGCGGCTGCGCTCGTCGAGCCCATGCCATCATCCGCCGTAATGCTCAAGTGGTTCACCGAGCTAGGCGTGAGACCGACCGTTGCGGTCCAGCTGCCCGAGCCATTTGTGCTGGCTGTCGAGGTCGACGCGCCGCCAACTATGGTGATAGTTGTGCTTGCATCAGCTGTACCAGACACTGTCACTGGGGTAGAGCTTGCGAATTGAGGATAGTTCGTCACTGTCGGCGTAGTCAGAGCCGCGAAGGCCGAACTGGTGAGGAAGAAGCTCCCGAGCAGAAGCGCAAGCCACTTCTGCCTCTTTAAGCTGTTAATTGTCATTGTTTTTCCTTATAAGCTGGTAAGTCTGCCCGAGTCAAATAATCATGGGCATAATGCCAGAGACGGTATGGAACAGACCTCCTTAACGGCTCACCTTAAACCAAAGAAGTGCTTCATAGTAGAGAGCCACTCATGACTATTACTCGTCGGCAAAGACTCGCCTGCAGCAGCTGTTTGTAAACGATTATCAGTAGATGAACCAATCGATGCTATAGAGGCCGAGCTAGGCCCGGAGAGCATGTCACTCAAGACCTTCTCCGCATGAGATAGTTGCATGGTGAGATCATCAATCTGTTTTTGTTTATCAGGATTCATGCCTATGGCTGGTATTACTTGTGGCTCTCTAGCCGAGGCCAGGCTAGCGTTTATATTTAAGGATTCGTCCTTCTTCATAAGAGCGATGCTGTCTTGATTTGCCGGATATAATTTTGTCACTCCTCCAGGAAACGTGACTGTCTCCCCAGGACCGATAATGGTATCCAGTGGAAATTCAAAATAGCCTTTGAGCGAGGCCAAATGCCAACCATATAAATTCACCTCGTATTTAGATTTATTGGTTATAGAAACATGGCTCGGCGTCACTTCAGTAATGAACACCTCCGGCTCCACCACATTTACCGTTACCCTAGACACAGCAACACTGCCCATGAGTTCGGAATTTAGCACTACTATATACCGGCCGGGGAAACCATATATATGCTGAGGATCTCGCCCAGTAGCTGTACTGCCATCACCGAAATTCCAGAAATATGTGGAGTTGGGGTCATTGGTATTTGTAGTAGCCTTGAAGGCGAGCGGTAGCCCGACAAATCCCAACCTATTACGCCCAGCGCTCACCTTGTAAGACGCCCCGGGTTCAAAGTTCGATATAGGCACAAAACTATAATGCGAGGAGACTATGGCTGGCGTTGCTTGTGTCGATGTATCAGCGCTCTCAGTGGTAGTAGCCGTAGTGGTCGAGGCGGTGCCAGAGCCAGCATCAATTGGCGGCGCAGGCGGGGCAGTGTTCACTCCGCCAGGGGTAGGCAAGGCCGCAACCCAAGTGCCATCGACTTGCTTCTGTAGAGAATTGCCACTAGTGACCACCCCGTCAGAAAATGTCGTCGTATCTATGACAGAAGTACCTTTCTTCAGCACAATAGTATCCCCAGTAGTCTTTATGCCAAGAGAGGCTTTATAAAGATATGTAGCAGACACTGCGGAGGTATTGCTCGAGATGACAAGGACTCCGTAGTCATGCGCGGGTATTAACCCGCCAGAGACGGCCGTAATGCCGTGACCATTTACTGAGGCGCCAGAATCCAGAATCTTGTACAAGGCCAAGTCGAGCACCGCATCAGTATTATTATAAATCTCCACCCACTGTTTGCTCGTAGGAGAGTAGGATATCTCGTTTATCACCTGCGCCTCAGCCCTAGATAAGGCAAGAAGGGTGAGGACGGCGAAAAAGATATATCGCATCGTCTAATTATACCTATATAAAGCAGACCGCTATTTAGCCGGGTTGGCAAACATCTGGACAACAAAAGTGGCTTGTCTGCCGTTGTAGATACCAGTAGCTGTCCCTATGCCGATCTCCGTGTATTGAGGGCGCAAGATATTGAACCTATGTGTCGGAGACGCAAGCCAGGCATTAACCACCCTGTCTGAGTCCTCGAAGTTCACGGCCAAGTTCTCCCCTGCATACTCATACCTGTACCCTGCTCTAGAGATCCACTGCCATGGCAATGTGCCATCTGGACTCACATGGGAGAAGTAGCCCTTGGTTGCCATATCATTGGCCTTGGCCTGAGCAGCTTTGTCTAAGAGAGCATTACCTGTGAGACTCGCCTCATTGTTGACTCTACGCGCATCGTTAGTGAGCGCGGCTACGACTGCTGGGAGGACAGCTGCCAAGTCCATATCGAACTTCGATAAGACAACAACCTTGATCAGTCCTCCGGCCAAAACTATGAGGATTAACGCGAGACCCAGCTTCTTCATCTCTCTATATTACCCTGACTAACCTCAGTTTGTCTTAGTAGACGCCCGCAGCTATGACATTAGCAAGCTGTGCCTGGAGCATCGAGATGAGCTGCTTTATAAGCGAAGCTAGCTGGGTCTTCACAGCTATAACCTGTGGCGAGTCTATGTTTGTACCCTCTGGACCAACGAATGCACCCAAGACTTGTCCGGGATTCACGCTAGCTGAGGCGCCACCTCCAATGCTTGCCAAGTTAGCCGCTCTTCGCGCTGGGCTAGATGATGGAGGCTGTGAACTGCCACCTGAGACGACTGGCGTAGGAGCTTGGGTGTAGGTTACGAATGTAGTGAAGTGCTTAGTCCAGACGACGAGGTCTGCGCCAACATCTGAGATTTTGCAGTCTTCTCCGGGATTAAGCTGCCCATCAACAGTTGTTTGGTCATCTGCATTACACGATTCTACAATTGGAGAGAATCCCCCGCGTATCCAGCCCACCAATTTTCCAGCTTGACCTGGAAATACAAGTCGTGCCGCCTTATCGAGCGTGAGCGCGACATCGCCAGCTCCAACTTCGATTGCCATAGAGACTGAGGCCGTATTACCAGCGTCCGGAGTCACGGTTACAGTCGATATGCTTACAACTTGAGGAAGGTCCAGGACTCCATCCCAGTCTGATGGTCCTGACACTACGGTATTCTGAGGAATATCCACTTCGACAGTACCAGCATCAGTTGTAACCGTCTCCGAAACCGGGGTGGACAAGGAGCTGGTGACTTCAGATCCAGTAGTGGATACAGAACAGTTGCTGCTAGTACACCATGGGCTGAAACTGACTAAGCCTGAGTGTGTAGCTGCTATGGAAGTGGAGTCTACCGTTCCCCAGTAATTATTCGCGGCATTAACATCCGATGTAGTAAAGTTGTTCAGATTTACCGCATTATCATTTATGTTGTTGTGACTTACTACTACTCCGGTCGGGCCGCTAGTATTAGCTGCTTGTCCAAATCTGATAGCCGTCTGATTACCTGTGATAACATTGCCAGTAAGTGAAACTCCTGCAAGCGTTGCCGAGGAAGCAGCGTTCGCCTTCATGCTTATCCCTGCCCCGTTTGTAGAATTGTTAATCGTAGAATTCTCCAAAGCAATAGTCTGGTATGCTCCAAATCCAAGACTTGTGCCGAAACCATAATCACTGGCTCCTGTCCCGCTATGATCGACAGTAATCCCGCTAAAGATGGCGTGGTCGGCCTTCTCCAGATAAACACCTCTTGATGTGTTGTTGTTGAATGTCGTGCCTGTGACAGAGATATTAGTGAATCCAGTCTGGTTTGTTGTAATCGCTATATTAGCTGCGGTGTATAAGCCATAGGCATTATTATCGAATGAACCACCAGATATTGTAAGTCCATTTACCGATCCTGTGGTTGATACTCGAAACCCCACGCTGTTATTTGTCAGAGCAACATTTGTGAGCACGAGATCAGTCAGAACTGCACTGTTGTGAATTTCAATGCCATTTCCGGTGTTATTTGCCGAAACGACATTATCGAGCTTAAGGTAGGAAACCGGAGAATTGATATATACACCGTCCGTCGAATTCTGAACACGGAGATTTTTCACTACAACGCGATCAAGTGAACTAGAGCCGCTTGCATCAATCGTAATCCCCGTTCCGCTTCCACCTTGTATAATCGTGCTGGATAAAGGATCGCTGCCGTTACCTGCGCCTTGCAA
Source organism: Candidatus Parcubacteria bacterium (assembly GCA_019661785.1). Classification (GTDB taxonomy): domain Bacteria; phylum Patescibacteriota; class Minisyncoccia; order Phycocordibacterales; family Zambryskibacteraceae; genus JAIFWN01. Next base: position 8,887 of record JAIFWP010000002.1, read on the forward strand.
AGTCAACTTTTTGTCGATAATAAGATTCTCTGTGTATGTACCCGCAGCAACGGTGATAGTGTCGCCTGGTGCTGATGCTGTAATGGCAGCCTGGATAGTCGACTGATCGGCCGGAACATTAATAATCGCCGCATTGGCAGTCAGAACGAAGCCGAACAGGCCGGCGACAGTTCCCACACTTAGTAATCTCTTCATTATTTTATGGCTAATTTATTGGTTAAAAGTTGACACAGCACACATAGCCCCTTGACCCTACGCTTGTGCCTAGTCCATGTCAACAATGCAATTGGGTAAAAGCTGTTCACATCCTGTGGACAATGTGGACAAACAAAAACCGCCTGTATGGGGCGGTTTTTGCATTCCTAGTTAAGCTAGGTCTTTAGTAATCCCTAGATTACGGAAGGCTTACGCCGTTCGATCTCCAGAGAGTGTCAGTTGCCATGAAGGTAGATGCCTGGCGACCAGTGACGCTGGTGAGCCAGTTGATTCTTGCGACCTGGAACTGGTAGACACCTGAGGTTACGTCAGCACCAGCCGAAGTCTTGGTGTACATGACGTAGTCAACTGGTATGTCTATCGAGTTGCCCTTCGCGAGGATGTAGCTGTTCGAGCCACCCGATGCCACCTTTGAGGTGTCGATCGTGAGAGCTGTCGAAGAGGATACAGCCGGAGTTGCAGCCGAGCCACCCAAGAGAGGGTTGATCGACTGACCACCACCGATAGTGTTGTCACCATCGATGAAGGCGAAGGTTGTTGAGGACGTATCACCGAACTCAACTGCTGTACCAACGGCGGTCATGCGTACAACGAAGTGTACAGCGGCCGACGAAGTTGCACCTGAGAAGCCTGCTGGAGCGATCCTGGTAGCAACTGGGCTACCACCAACGAGTGCGAAGACCGGACCAACGCTTCTAACAAGCTGGTTGTTACCAGTAGCCGAACCAGTAACTGTAGTGACAGTGTCACCAGCAGAGTTGGTAGCTACGATGTTCGTGCTGTTTCCAGTGACGGAAGCAGTGAAGGTATCCTGAGTAGTTCTAGCGCTTCGGATATCAGCTGCGATCGTAAAGGACCTTGTGGTGCCCTTAGGAATCGTGTAGCTCATATTGCTGAAGGTAGCTGTAGAACCAGAGAGGGAAGCCGATGCGAGAACCTGACCAGTAGTACCGGCACCTGCGATGAGGTAGGTGCTCGATGCTGTAGCGCCTGTCGACGGAGCAGTGCCCGTGACGGAAGCTGTGAGGTCAGTAATAGTCACATCATCCTTGTCAGCTGCTATGTCGAAGGTCAAGAGCGCGAGTTTGTCGAGCTCATTGTTCGAAGCACCGTTAGATGCAACAACTTCTGCACCACGAGGATTTGCTGAGTCAGCAGAAACCGTGAGCGAAGCGCTGTCTGTAAGGGAAGCCGAGACCGTGAAGGTCTTGGTAACAGTCGAACCTGTTGAAGGTCCGTAGAGGTCTATACCTGCGCCGTCAACTGCGCGAACGCCGTTGTCAGCAAGAAGGATAGTACCTGAGGTAACACCGTCAGCTACCGCGTTGTCGCGGACACCAACCTTGATAGTGTAAGTCCTCTGTGTACCCTTAGGAACAATCGAGCTAAAACCAGAAAGGGTTAGGTAGTAAGTAGTACCGTCCTTTATGACCGTAGTCGAGTTGGTGTCAGACTGAGCAAGGACGCGTCCCTGATCGTCAACGAGAGATACGCGCGAAAGTCCCTTGTTGTACAAGGTAGTAGCCGTACCGAGGTTAAGCTTGACGCGCTGGATAGCGAGGTCAGAGCCAGTAGCCTTCGCGTTGAAAGCGAGGACTGCATCGTTCTGATCGCCTTCGTAGACGGTCGAGTTCGAAACCGGAGCCGCGGTGATAGAGAGAGTACCCTCTGCACCTGGGGTAGTAATGCTTCCAGTTACGCCACCGACGGTTGTGCCGCCAGTAGTTGTGCCACCGACGGTTGTGCCGCCAGTAACGCTACCGTTGAATCGAGCTCTCGAAAGAGGACCGAAAAAGCCGGTAGAAGGGAGACCTGCAGCAGACTGCCAAGCCATGACAGCAGCCTTTGTGAGGGAGCCGAAGTAGCCAGTAGCTGATACGTGTAGGTAACCCTGAGCAATGAGTGCATTCTGAAGAGCAGTAACCTGTGCGCCAGACGAACCAACCGTGAGGTCAGAAGTGATAGCTGCACCGTTGCTGACAGAACCGCCCTGCAAGCTCTGAAGCTGTGCCATAAGCGCAGCGATCTGAGCCTGGAGGTCAGCGATGGTAACGGCACCTGCCTGTGAGGCAAAGCCGAGGGCCATAGCCGCACCAATAGCGAGGCCAGAAGCGCGTGCGATTTTTGTTCTAATCATTTTTAATTTATTTCTTTCTAATTGCGCCTGACTTGTCCGATTATTCTAATTGAGTTCAGACAAGCGCGACGTTTACTAATTGCCGACAACGGATAAGCCTTTGCCGGCAAGCTTATAATTCCTACAAGAGTTAATTATATAGAGCTCTGCCTGAAGAACCTAACAGAACAGCTAATTTACTGTGGATAACTACCATTATACTCGTTTTTTCCTATTCTGCAAGGGTGTAGCGGGACCACCTTTTCTCCCCTATTTTACGCAATATTCCGGCCGCTACCATGGCCAAAAGCTCCCTTTGGATGGTCTTCTCACTTACCCCTGGTATGAGGGGGGTTACATCACCCACGATGATTTCGTTTTTCTTCTTTAAGAGGGTCAAAATAGTGGTTTGGCGAGAGTTCTTTTTCACGCTTACCACACCATCTTCTCTCGGCTTGTCCTTTACTACAATGGGCCTTTGGGGAGGGGTATGCGCTATAGATGAGCCTATATAATCTGGCTTAGGTTCGGCCTTTTCTAGTCTTTCCTCTACTTTATCGGGGGCTGATTTAGCCTCAGGCAATGATGCCTCGGCACGATAGAACATCTCACCCAAAGTCTCGTTTGGGACTAGGTTGCCGAACTCTCGATGGATAATTTCAAAATTCGCATCCGATATTAGACCAGCGTTCTTAGCCACAGTGAGGAGACTCATGGTCTCAAGGACAATATTTCTTGGCTCTTTTTGGGCCACAAGTTTGCCCCCAAGCTCCCTCAAACGCCATTTCATAGGCTCTTTTTCATCAAAAAAGCTCGTCAGGAGATATAGGGCGCTAACTAGTTTTTCTGTCCTTTTTGAATCCATGTGTCCTTTATGCAATGTCTGTTATATCACAGAATGTCCTTTATTGCAAGATGTCTCAGTATAGGACATCAGGGACAGTACTGCCAATAGACACCCGCTTAAAAATGATGCGAACTCTCCGTGATATAATTCACCTACAAACCTAAAATGGCGCGCAAAGAGAAGGAGAGAAAATCCAGAGATACCGAGAGGGAGAGCCGCATCGCTCCGGAGACTAGGCATGCCATCTTGGGTGTGGCCTCTCTAGTAGCTACGGTCCTCCTCGTTCTTGCTGCCTTTGGTATAGGAGGTCCAGTCGGCGGGCTCACCTTCAAGGGACTCTCATACCTCTTCGGTATTGGATACTATCTAGTGCCGCTAGTCACTCTTATATTGGTCGTATCCTTCTTCCGCTCGCATGAGCAGAATGTGGCCCTGCCTCAGATACTTGGCGCAATACTCTTCTTCTTCTCGGCTCTAGGCGTCGTGGAGATCATCTTCGCCACTAGAGGCGGGGTCATCGGCGGCCTCATATCGAAGCCCCTTCTCTCGCTCTTTGACCTCTACCTCTCGCTCGTCATCCTCCTCGCTCTTATGGTCATTGCGCTCCTCATAGTCTTCGATACCACTATCAAGCTCGACTTCTTGCGTCTCATTGGTAAGCTCTTCAGGAGAGGCGGCGAAGAAGACGCAGAGATGCTCCCGGTAGAGAACGCTGCTGTGGCTGAAGCTGTAGAGAAGATGAGCCGAGCCGAGGCTGCTCCAGAACCCAAAGTGCGCAAAGTGGCTGAGGAGGAGTCTGAGGGCTTCGCCCCTATGAAGATGAAGCGGAGCGGCAAGGCATGGAACCCGCCTCCCCTCTCCTTGCTTGAGCGCGACCGTGGCAAGCCTGGCGTCGGCGACATCAAGGCCAATGCCAACCTCATCAAGCGCACACTGCAGAACTTCGGCATCGTCGTCGAGATGGACGAGATATCCATCGGTCCTTCCGTCACTCGTTATGCTCTTAAGCCTGCCGAGGGAGTGAAGCTCGCGAAGATCGTCGGCCTCCAGCAGAACCTCGAGCTCGCCTTGGCTGCTCATCCTGTACGCATCGAAGCGCCTATACCAGGCAAGTCCTTGGTGGGTATCGAAGTGCCAAACAGCGCCAAGACTATCATCGGCCTCGGCTCGCTCCTGGCTAACAAGACATACGAAGAGAGCGACAAGCCCCTACTCGTGGCCTTGGGCCGAGACGTGTCCGGCGAGTCCCACTTCGCCAACTTGGCCAAGATGCCACATGCCCTTGTGGCCGGAGCTACCGGCTCGGGCAAGTCGGTCACTATCCACGCTATTGTTAACTCGCTCCTCTTTAGGAACCCGCCTGAGAATTTGAAGTTCATTATGATTGACCCTAAGCGTGTAGAGCTCACTGTATACAATAAAATCCCTCACCTCCTTACTCCCGTCATCACCGACGCCAAGAAGGCCATACTCGCTCTCAAGTGGGCCGCAAAGGAAATGGATAGGCGCTACGACGTGCTTGAGAAGGCCTCTGTGCGCGACATCGGCTCATACCACAGCAATGTTAAAGACGGCGAGCCTATGCCTTATATAGTCGTCATCATCGACGAGCTCGCCGACCTCATGCAGGTCTATCCTAGAGAGCTTGAGGCTGCCATTGTCCGCCTGGCCCAGATGTCACGCGCCGTCGGCATCCACCTCCTTATCTCTACCCAGCGACCATCGGTAAACATCATTACCGGCCTCATCAAGGCTAACGTCCCTACCCGAGTAGCTCTCCAGGTAGCCTCACAGATAGACTCACGTACCATCCTCGATGCCGCCGGAGCGGAGAAGCTCCTCGGCGCCGGAGACATGCTCTACCAGTCTGGAGAAATGTCGAAGCCTGTGCGTCTCCAATCCTCTTATATCTCAGAAGCTGAGGTCAAGAAGGTCGTCAAATACCTTATAGACAACTATGCTGATGAATTAAATGACGAGATAAGCCTCACAGGAGAGACTACATCGAATGCCATCTTCAGCGCGACACTCGATGACGATGCAGCATCTGGAGACGATGACGAGCTCTACGAGGAGGCCCGCGAGATAGTCATGCAGGCAGGCAAGGCCTCAACCTCATACCTGCAGAGGAAGCTCCGCATAGGCTATGCTCGTGCTGCTCGCCTCATCGATATCTTAGAGGAGAAAGGGGTCATAGGTCCGGGCTCAGGAGCCAAGCCTCGAGAGGTCATGGATGCGATGGGAGGCAATCCAACCGCTACCGATACCGATGAAGAGATATAGCTACCTAGCCTTCGGCCTCCTTCTTGTAGCCTACATACTCTTCCAGGCGCGGTATCTCCTGCTTGGGCCGCGGATAAGCGTTGACACTCCAGAGGATAACTCGACCGCAGCCAATGCGACCCTTACTGTCTCGGGTACGGCCAGGAACACCTCCCTCCTCACCCTTGACGACAGGCCTATATATACGGACAAAGCGGGCCATTGGCAGGATAAATTGATACTCTCCCCCGGACTTAATATAATTAAGCTCGACGCCAAAGACCGCTTCGGCCGGCAAACAGAGAAGCTCTTGCGGGTGGTGCTTAACTAATAATTCGAGTTTGCGAGAATAAAATACAGAATGAAAAAAACAAAAATACCAAAGGCGCCAAAGGAGATAGGCGTACGCGACGAGTCTAAGAACATCGACTCTACGCTTGATGCCATCAAGATGAAGTTCGGCGAGGACTCCATTATGATGCTCGGCGCGAAGCCGCGCGTCGGGGTAGACGCCATATCGACCGGCTCCATCGGTCTTGATGCCGCTCTCGGCGTGGGCGGACTTCCCCGCGGACGCATCATAGAGATTTTCGGTCCAGAGTCCTCAGGCAAGACCACTCTCTCGCTCCACGTCATCGCTGAGGCTCAGAAACTCGGAGGCATATGCGCCTTCATCGACGCAGAGCACGCCATGGACCCTGAGTATGCTGGCAGGCTTGGGGTGAAAATCAACGAACTCCTCATCTCTCAGCCAGACACAGGCGAGCAGGCTCTTGAGATAGTCGAGAGCCTAGTAAGAAGCGGTAAGATGGATGTCATCGTCATCGACTCCGTCGCCGCTCTCACACCTAAGGACGAGATAGAGGGTGATATGGGAGCGCATCATGTCGGCAAGCAGGCTCGCCTCATGAGCCAGGCCCTTAGGAAGCTCACCGCCATCGTCGCCAAGTCTAAGACCATAGTCATCTTCATCAACCAGATACGCATGCAAATAGGCGTGATGTTCGGCAATCCTGAGACGACGCCAGGAGGCAAAGCTTTGAAGTTCTACACCTCAGTACGCATAGATATACGCCGCATAGCCCAGATTAAGAAGGGCGAGGAGGTTATGGGCGGACGCATCAGAGTGAAAGTGGTGAAGAACAAGGTGGCTCCCCCATTCCGCCAGACAGAGTTCGACCTCATGTATAACGAAGGCATCAGTAGAGAGGGTGAGATGATAGCCCTAGGAGAGAAGATGGGCATCATCGGCAAATCAGGCAACTCATACAAGTACGGGGAGGAGACTCTCGGCCGCGGCTACGACGCTACGCGCCAATACCTAAGGGAGAACAAACCTATCTCTACTCAGATTTTGAAGGAGATTAGACAAAAGCTCAAAGAGGAGTAGAATCTCCCCCAGAGCATAGACGGTGAGGATTGTACCAGCGGAAGCATCTACTCGTTGCCCCAGAACACAAGGCCTGGTCATACACGACAGATGTTGGGTCGAGTTACGAATGCGGTTCGGATATTTCTAATGAGTGTTCGGTCCTGTACAACCGCTTCGCGCGGCGGCGATCACCACTCAAAGGAAGAACTTGTACTTCGTAGCAATCTAACCCCGAGTGCTCCCCGAGCACGAAAGCCATGGCCTCCGCCCATGGCTTTTTCGTACCTGGACTTTCCTCAGTTTTCCGATAGAATGACGCTCTATGCTTGAGTACAGCGAGATAACAGAGCGCAAATATATAGTTTATGAAGACGAGCCGTGGGAGGTCATCGACTCGCACGTCTTTAGGAAGCAGCAAAGGAAGCCGGTCAATGCTACCAAGCTACGCAACCTCATCACAGGCAGGATTACCGAAGTCTCCTTCCATGTATCTGACAAGGTCGAGGAAGCAGATATCTCGAAGAAGGAAGTTAAGTATCTATATGTGAACAAGGGTGAGTTCTGGTTCTGTGATGTTAAGGACCCGTCCAAGCGCTTTGAACTCCCAGAAGTGATGATTGGCGAGACCGCAGCCAAGTTCCTTAAACCTAATACCATAGTCGACGCTCTCATCTTCGACGACGGCAAGTCTGACGAGGGCAAGATCATCGGTCTTAAGCTCCCTATCAAGATGGATTTGAAGGTCGTGGAGGCTCACCCAGCTACCAAGGGTAATACCGCTCAAGGCGCATCGAAGGCCGTAGTCCTCGAGACCGGAGCCGAGATACAGGTGCCGATGTTTATCAAAGAGGGCGACACCGTGCGCATCAATACCGAGACAGGACAATACACTGACCGAGTATAAATAGTTTCGCAAATATAATACGAAAAACCACACAGTAATTCCCTGCTGGGAATTCTGCTCGAACTCGGCTCGGCAGCCTCCGTTAGGCTTTTTCTTCCATTATATTTGCTGTACAAGCAAAAAAGCAGATTTCGAGCGTCACGGAGGCCGACGGGCCGAGTGGAGCGTGCGTTTCCAGCAGGAAACGATAGCGCGCTAAGAAATCTGCTTTTTGCGTGATTACCTAGAAACGTATGGGAGGAGTCCCATGAACCTTGCGCGCTTGATAGCAGTGGCCAAAGAGCGCTGGAAGTGCGACGGCGCGCCCGAGCGCTTCCTCGACTGGATGCGAGCGTGCGGAGTGAGGAACTTCTTTAGAGTCTCTACATCCTTATAGTCTATGTGGTCTATGTTTACTTCTGGATTTTTCATTTCTTTTTAATTATTCTCGTAAACTCGAAAATTTAGGTCTTTAAAACGGTATGTCGTCTAGGTTGATGCTCTCTTCAGGATAGTCGATGGTCTCCATTGGAGGTACGGGCTGCTTATCTTGAGCCTGAGGAGCAGAAGCGGCTGGGGTGCCACCCTGAGCACTGCCTGTAGGGCGAGGACCGAACTGAACTCTGTCAGCGACAACCTCGGTACGGTAGTTCTTCTTTCCATCGGCGCCGTCCCATGAGCGGGTCTGCATTCTGCCTTCTACGAGGACAGACGAGCCCTTGCGCAAGTACTGCGCGACGGTCTCAGCCTGGCGTCCGAAGACGACAATGTTGTGGAAGTCGGTCGACTCCTGCTTAGCGCCGTTCTTGTCCTTGTAGGTGCGGTTCGTAGCTATGCCGAAGGATGTTACCTGTATGCCTGAGGGAAGCGACTTCATCTCTGGATCGCGGGTAAGGTTGCCTATGAGAAGGGCTTTGTTGAGATACATAAGGCTATTGTACTACAGGCTCAACCGGAGCCTCGGCAGGCTTATCCCCCTCCAATTTGGCCTCCTCGGCCTCTTCCTGCTTCTTCAAAGCCTCGGCGAAGGTGAAGTGCGTCTCCTTAGTAGTCTTAACCAAGAGATGGCGCAAGACCTCGTCGAGCTGCTTTACCGCAGTGTCTATCTCGTTTATGCAGCTTGGCTCGCACTCGAACTTAACCCAGCCGATGTAGGCGTCATCTACAACGTACTTCCTTGCGCCAGTCACTTTAGACATGGTGTAAGCCAGGTCTATCTTTATCGGCATCTCGGAGTCGAGTTCAGTGCCGCCTACTTTGCTTATAATTCCCTTTAATGCGTTGACCACGTCGGAGAGGCTGTCCTCGGCGATGCTTGGGAGTATGAGATACCCGAGCTCGTAGACTTGGCTTTCCTTGTGGTCTTCTGTAGTGGACATCAGTTTATGATTATCTGGTAAACCTCAGCCCCGAGCCGTGGCACGGGGTACAGAAGAGGTCTGGGTACATTACCATGTTTGTATAAAAAAGAAAGGCCCCGGTGCGCAACGCGCGCACCGGGAGCCAGGATTCGGGGCTTGGAACTATCACGGTTCCCCCGTAAAAACCGTTGGTGGTGAGCACGTGGACTCACATTCCCCCCTTGCCGGAGGCTGGCGTTTATCCCCAGGAAGGGCAAGCTCCCTGGATTTATCGCCTCTTAGCCACAGAGTGGGCCTTTATTCACCAAAACTACATCCTCCGTTAATTATACACCCTGCAATTTATTTGTCAAGCACTTAATTTAAACATCTTTTCTGCGTTCAAAAATAAGGCTTTTTGGATGGTTTCTAAGTCTTCTCCTCTTATTTCAGCAATTTTCTTCACCACTTCCTGCACATAGCTGGGTTCATTCCTCTTCCCTCTATACGGAGCTGGGGCGACGAAGGGAGCATCTGTCTCGGACATAAGCATTTCAAGCGGAGCATTCTTGATTACTTCATCATAATTTCTAGCAAACGTGATAACACCTGTGAAAGAGGTTGTGAACCCTACGTTCCAGAATCTTTTAGCCTCATCGAGACTGCCGGCAAAGAAGTGCACATCGCCACGGAGCTTGTCCCCGTGTTCTCTCTTCAATGGCTCTAAGATTTGTAAAAGTTCTAAGTACGCGTCTCGGGAGTGAATCATAATTGGCTTGTCATGCTCCAGGGCGAAGTCAATCTGCTCTAGAAATAGATTCTTCTGCCTTTCGAAGTCCTGTGCCTTGTCGACATGGAAGAAGTCCAATCCGCATTCGCCTACTGCCACGACCTTAGGATGTTTTACCAACTCCTCAAACTTATCTTTCTCAAATACTTTCGTCGGATCGTCCACCGGGTGCAAACCTATACAGGCCCAGACATTGTCGTTCTCATTAGCTAACTCTACCGCCTTAGCGCTCGACTCATAGTCAGTGCCCACAACGATAGTCCCGGTCTCAGTCTCCTTCATTCTCGCTAGCACGGCTTCTCTATCATCGTACAAATCGGCGAAGTTTAAGTGCGAGTGTATGTCTATGTACTTCATTAGTCTTTGCGGAGAAAGAGAGGCGTACCTGGCTTCTTGTTTTCCTTAACTAGAGCCTTAATCTTGGCCGAAGTCTCCGGCATTATTGGGTTTAGCATTCTGCCGATGGTATAGAGCTTAACCGCAAGGCTTGCTATTAAGTCTTTATCTTTTGATTCCCACGGTTTCTTCTCTTGTATCTCTTTATCGAGCTCGGCGATTTTTCCCCAGACAATATTTGCGACCCTATTTATCTCAAATTTTTCAATGGCATCTATGTAGTCCTGCGGGATTGATTTCTCTGGTAATTCCACAGGAGCAGAGAGGTTCGTCTCGGCTAAGGTCATTATGCGGGAAGTTAAGTTGCCTAAGCCATTGGCTAAATCACCGTTGTAAGCATCTTTGAAGGATTCTTTGGTCATGTCGCTGTCCTCGAATATAGATACCTTCCTCGCGAGGAAGTAGCGGAGGGCTTCGGCGCCATACTCATCGATAAGCTCCTTAGGATTTATGACATTGCCTATGGTCTTAGACATCTTCTGCCCGCCCAAGATAATGAGTCCGTGGACTAGAACCTTCTTCGGTAGTGGCAAACCAGCGGCCAAGAGCATGCCAGGCCAAATAGCGGTGTGAAAGCGAAGTATGTCCTTGCCCACTACGTGATAGTCGGCTGGCCAGAACTTATTGAAATTGGCATCATCCTCGCGTCCGTAACCAAGAGCCGAGATGTAGCTCACTAAGGCATCGCACCATACATAGATGACTTGTTCCTCGTCTCCGGGCACTGGTATGCCGTGAGGCACAGCGCTCTTCGGTCTTGAGAAGCTCACATCCTCGAGTCCTCGGCCAATGAAGGCGAGTATCTCGTTCTTCCTCGACTCGGGCAACACCTCCATCTCTCCCGACTCAATAGCTCGCTTTATCTCCGGAGCATACTTGGAGAGTCTGAAGAAGTAGTTGTTCTCCTTTATCCTCTCCGGCACCGTGCCGTGCACTGGACACTTGCCGTCGACAAGCTCCTTCTCGGTATAAAAAGTCTCGCACGAGACACAGTAGAGGCCTTCGTATGTGCCTTTGTATATTGCATCGGCCTTAACGAGCGACTCCCACATCTTGAGCGCGCCTGGCCAATGCACAGTCTTGTCTGAAGTCCTTATGAACTGGTCATGAGAAATCTCCAGCTCTTTGTACAAGGACTCGAAACCAGCACTGACCTTGTCGAGGAACTCCTCGACGCTCTGTCCATTTTCCTCGGCTACTTTGAGGACCTTGGCCGTGTTCTCGTCGCTACCAGCGAGGAAATACGTATCATCCCCTTTTAACCTGTGCCACCTAGCCATGATGTCGGCGATTGTCATCACATAAGCGTGCCCCATGTGAAGGCTCGCATTAGGATAAAAGATGGGAGTAGTTAGATAGAAACTCTTTTTGTCGCTCATCCAGTTAGATTATTTATGATGCGTCCTCAGTTACGGCGGCTATGCGCGCGCTTTTCTCCCTCTCGAGGTCAGAGAGGAACTCCATGAGTATTGCGGCCATTGGCACAGAGATGAGGATACCAAGGAAGCCAGCCAGCTTGCCTCCGATGAGGAGGGCGAGGATTGAAACCATGGGAGGTACGCCGATGACCTTCTTCACCACGAGTGGATATATGAGCTGATTCTCAAATTGGTGGATGATGAGGTAGAGACCAGCGACTATGAGCGCCTGAGGCATGCCGCCGGCACCGAAGGCTACGAGGACAGCAGGGATAGCGGCGATGATAGGTCCGAAGAGCGGCACTATCTCGAAGACTCCCGCAGCCACAGAGAGGAGAAGTGCGTGCGGCAAGCGAAGTAAGAGAAGCCCGAGATATACGAGCACTGCGATGATAACCGCCAAGAGCAGCTGGCCCTGCATCCAAAGACCGATTTTCTTCTTAGACCTATCCCATAGGTCGATGATATAGCGCTCCTCCTTCCATGGAGTGATGACTTTGAGGAACTTGCCCACCCCGTCCTCTTGCACTGCTAGATAGAAGGATAGGATGACAATGAGGATAAAGCTGAAGAATCCTCCGAAGACGAATGAGGCCGAAGTGAAGACTCCTTGAGAGAAGGAGAGCAGCAGGTCATTGACCCTGCCGGCTATGTCTCCAAGCGAGATGGCCGAGGAGCCGAAGAGCGTATCCTGGCTGAGAGAGCTCGCATAGTCTGGGAACTGAGCGATGAATCCGGTGAACTCACCCAAGAGCGGTATGAAGAGGAAGTAGAAGAGCCCAGCGAAGACGAGGGCCGCGGATATGTATATGCCGATAATGGACGGCAAGCGGGGTATCCCCTTCCTCTTGGCCCAGACGGCGGCCGGCTCGATGGCGCTCGCGATGACGATAGAGGCTAGGAGCACGAGCAAGAGGTCCTTTATGAGGAAGAGAGCCAGCACGACGATTATGACGATAACCGCCCTCACCCACGAGCCTGTGGTGATAATCATCTGGCGCTTATCTGGGGCTCTGCGGCGTTCTAGATCTGACATATGGCCATCATATCACCAAGAGTTTACGCAGGCGAGCAGAGTTCTTGACGTTGCCCACCACAGCTAGATTCAAGTTCTTCCTCTGGAAAATCTCTCTCGCCACCTCCTGCACCTCCTCGGCAGTGACAGAGCGCACCTCTCGCTCCACCTTCTCGGGCGTCTTTATAGAATGCTTCACTGTCTCTTGTATTGAGTAGAACTCGGCCAGAGCATCTGAGGTCTCGAGACCAAGATACATGCGTCCACAGAGGTATTCTTTAGCCTTCTCAAGCTCCCTCTCCGACACTGGCTCCTCCGTAAGCCTCTTGCACTCCTCAAGCAGCACTTTGACTATCTCCTCTATGCGCTTGCCATCGATACCGGTAGATATATGGAAGTTGCCATGGTCGCTATAGTCGTCGACATGGCTACTCACATAGTAGCAGGCGCCTAGCTCGTTACGGAGCTTCTGGTAGAGCCTCGACGAAGCTCCTCGGCCAAGCACGCCAGAGAGTACCGAAAGGGCGGGTATGCGCTTGTCCTTAGTGTCAAAGGCTCGGAAGCCCAAGATGACATGGGTCTGGTCGGTCTTCTTCCAATGCACGGAGAGTCCCGGAGACTTCTGCTTGTCTTTGACTGGGAGTTTGCCCACGGCCTTGCCCTTAGAGATATCTTTGAAAACTCTCGACACCTCCCTGCGAGCCTTCGCCTCATTTATACCGCCTGAGACAATGACGACAGTCTTCTTAGCCGTGTAGTGAGTGTCGCGATACTTATCGAAATCAGTTTTTTTGAACTTCTTTATATTAGAGACTGGACCAGCGATGGGACGGCCGGCCGGAGCGTTGCCGTACAAGAGTTTGGCGAACTCCTCAACAACTTTAGACTGAGGCTGGTCCTCGTACATAAGTATCTCTTGGATGATGACCCCTCTCTCCTTCTCCATCTCGGCTTCAGGAAGAGTCGGATTCAAGTACATGTCGGAGACGATATCTAGGAGCTTCTCGAAGTGGCGGAACTCGCCCTTGGCGTAGTACGCGGTGAACTCATTGCCAGTGAAGGCGTTGTGCTGGGCTCCAAGAGCATCGAACTCCCTAGCGATATTGATAGGATTTGGGCGCTTCTTGGTCCCCTTGAACATCATGTGCTCAAGGAAGTGAGAGAGCCCGTTTTGCTCCTTGGTCTCGTAGTTAGACCCTGCCTCAACCATAACCAAAACCGTCACGGCTGGGTTATCTTTAATAGGCACCGTTATTATGCGCAGGCCGTTCTTGAGGGTGGTCTTCTTATACTTCATAGAGGCTAAGACTACTCTACCCTACCGCTTCTTTCAATATAAAAGAAAGGGCGCGGTCTTTCGACTCGCGCCCCTTACGTCCTGCTGCAGATTAGTGCGGACAAATCACAATCATCCCGGCAGAGACATCCTCTCCTGCAACTGTTATGTTGCAAGAGGCACGACTTGCGCCGCGATTGAAGTGGACGTACGCCCTAATGACATCGACGCTGCCTGGGTATGCCCACCCCTTCACCTGATGCCAAATGCCATCAAGTGTCTCCCGATCAGACCGGAAGTTCGTGATAACGAGGTCCGGAGCGATGATTGAAGTGCCCGGGAACTGCTGCTTTGCCCGAAACACGCTGTCTCCGAGGTACTCGACCACGAAGAGCGCACCGCCAGCACGAATGGAGTACGTGTATGGCCGCGGCAGAGACGGGTTGCCCGTGCTGTCCGACGGATACACTGACTCGACAACAACCGGCGGAGTGTCATCAGACGATGCGCTCGCACCGCTGCAGGCTGAGGCCAGTACGGCCGCCATGAGGATAACAACGAACTGTTTCAACAAGGAGTAACTCCTGTGAGAGACTCTCTTTATTATACTACTAGAAATAGTAGTATGTCAAGCTCAAGAATGAGCTTAGTTTAGGGCCTCTTTTAGCTCTGAGATTGCTACTCTCTTCTGCTCTCCTGTATCGCGGTCGCGGATAGTTACGGTATTTAATAGGTCAGGATTCTCGCCTAAAGTATCGAAATCGACGGTGATGCAGTATGGAGTGCCTATCTCGTCTTGCCTGCGGTATCTCTTGCCGATATTGCCATTGTCATCAAGGATGATATTGCTAAACTCCTTTTTAAGTTCAGCGTAAATCTCCCGCGCCTTAGCAATCAGCTCAGGCTTGTTTTTGAGAAGCGGAAAAATAGCAGCTCTCACAGGTGCGACATCAGGTTTGAAAGCTAAGTAAACTCGCTTCTCTCCATTCATCTCATCTTCTCTGTAAGCCGAGAGGAGAACGGCTAGCACTGTACGTCCATGTCCGAAGCTTGGCTCAATAACATGTGGCATAAATCTCTGATTGCTCTCGTCATCAAAATAGCTAAGATCAACACCCGATGCCTCCGAATGCATGCGCAAATCATAATCTGTCCTATATGCGAGCCCGTACAGCTCCTTACGTCCAAAAGGATAATCAAACTCGAAGTCCACTGTGCGCTTGGAATAATGCGCGCGATCTTCATCTGACACTTCAAGCTCGTGAACGCTGTCTTTACTTATACCGACTCTCTCAATCCATTTCCACATCTCTTCCTTCCACATCTCAAAATATTTCTCCCAATCAGACTCCTTGATGAAATACTCAAACTCCATTAAATCAAACTCTCTTACTCTGAATAAGAAATCTCTTGGAGAAATCTCGTTCCTAAAGGCCTTCCCAATCTGAGCCAAACCGAAAGGCAATTTTGGCTGCATGGTATCAAGAACATTCTTGAAGTTTACAAACATGCCCTGAGCAAGTTCGCCTCGCAAATAAGCAACGCCCTGGCCAGGAGATGAACCCATCCCAATTGGGAACATTAGATTAAAGCTGGCTTGGCTTTTTAACTTTCCTCCACAATCTGGGCAAACTTCTTTATCCTCTAGATGGTCAGTACGAAATGTGTGCCCGCACTTTGTGCAGATAGAAACGGGATCGCTGAAATTTTCCAAGTGCCCACTTGCACGCCAGACTGCCTCTGGAACAACTAAGGATGTAGAGATGGGGAGAATGTCTTCTCTTTCCTTTACGAAATGCTTCCACCAGAGCTCTTTAATATTATGCGCTAAATCTGCTCCAAGAGGACCGAAATCCCAAGTACCGGCTAAACCACCATAGATATCAGACCCAGGAAATACGAAACCCCGCCTCTTTGAGAGCGAGATGACCTTCTCCATCTTGTCGTTAACCTCTGCCATTCACCCTACTTTACAACAGTTTCGTCTCCCTGGACATAGCGGGGGTCGGAGGAGATTCTGGTAGTAACAGCCGCGTTAGTGACCTTCACAGGTAGGTGGGTAAAGCCGTCCGTACCGCTGAATACGATATTAGAGAAGAGGACCGGCACTGCCCCTACCTGGCCCAAGGACGGCGTGAGCGATACGCGGAAGAAAGCCTGTCTGGCCGGAGAGGAAAAGCCCGCCCCCGAAGCCAAGGTACCCGCATCCCAAGTGACAGTCTTCGTAGTCGCGTCGTAGGTGATAGCGTCATCCTTAGGGCTTATCTCGCCAAGCCAAGTGACATTGGCGCCCAGGGTGCCTGTGACTCTCGAGCCGCCCACATCGTTCTGCGTGTTGCCAAGGTCTAGCTCGATAGTGTAGGTAGTGCCAGTCTCAGCCCTGGGCGGTATGGGTCCGATGTTAGTGAAGGGTCCTCGCGAGTACAAGGACTTGGACGAGAGAGATACCTCGGAGGCAATCTTCACTGTGCGGCTCTCGCTCACACTCACCTGTGACTTGCCCTGCTCAAGGCCCGAGAGAGTAACTACGAGATCTATCTTCTGGTTATTCGAGCCCGCTGTTGGCGCGGAGATGGAAGCGAGGTTCAGTGAGACGCTCCCCTCCTTGCCTGGGGCGAGGTTACTAAGATCAGAGTCGTTCGACTGATTCCATACTACTCGGCTCTGGTTTGAGTCGTAGAAGCCGATGGAACCTGGGTCCACTTTGTTGCGGTCGAGGGATGCGCCGGAGAGCTTCACTTCTATTTGCGGAGAGATGAGGTTGGATGAAAGGTTGTTCTTGAAATCTATTACCATGTGTATCGGCTGTCCGGCTGGAGCAGAGTAGACGGCCGAAGAGTCGCCGTTCAGCTTCACACCCAAATCGAGCGAAGGCCTGTTGATGGCGATAACAACCGAGTCAGATGAGAGCGATGTGTCGAAAGTGCTACCGCCCCCGCTTCCCGACCCTACAAAAAAGCGGAATGTCCGCTCTTCGTTGTCTTCGCCTATGAGAGTCCCGCTCAGACTTACCACCTTCTTGCCTCCCGGGGAGAGGTCGCCAAGGACCCAGACGTTCTTATCCGAGCCAGTCGGTGCTGGCGAGGAGCCGCTCTGAGTCCAGCCGTACGGATACTCTGCGCGCAAGATAATATTCTTCAGAGGCTCTTCGGAGTTGGCAACTACGCTTACCGTAGCAGTGAAGGGTTTACCCGATGTCACCGTATCAGGATGCGATACAGTGAGCGATACTGGGGCTGAGCCTATGGTGAGCTCAAAGAGCTTCTCCTTGGTGAAGGTGGCATTTGAGCCTCCAACCTTGTAGTCGACAGTGATGCGCACCTCCTTCACATCGCCCTCGGCTCCTAGGAAGATAGCCCTTTCCGGTTTGACCATCTTCTCTCCGGAACCCAAGACATCTATAACCTCTTTAGTGTGCAAGAGCTCTTGGGTTGGGTTGTCTGCATTGCGAGTCCCGTTAGGGTAAGTGATGTTCAGATGAACGTTTGAGAGAGTGCCGTTATTGCCATTCTTCACTGTGACATGGAGTTCGACAGGACTGCCAGCCGAGATAGAGACTGGTCCCTCGACAGAGATGTCTACGTTCTTGGTGGAGATGAAGTTATCACCCTTAATATATAGAAGTACCGCGGCTATGATAGCGCAGACGCAGAAGAGCGACGCCACAAGGAATATCTTCTTTATAAGCGGATACGGTTCAGCCCTGCGCCTCTCGGAGAGGAGCATCTCGTCTATGGGAGTGGACTGCCACGCCTCAGGAGCAGTGTCCCCACTCTCAGACACAGGCTCGCGGCTGTCTACGGGACTGTGGTAGCGGGTGCGCGAATTGAGCTTCTCATTGAGTCCCTCTATTCGACCCTTATCTTTTTCCGGCAACATGTTTGTGATCAATTATACATTATTGAGCCCGCTTTCTTTGAGACCTTGATTTATAGCTTTGATGAGTTCTGCCCGAGGCAAGTCGAGGCTGTCTTTGTCGAGATATCCGAGCCGGAAGAGAATGCGTGAGACTGTACCAGTTTCCCAGTCAGAGACTTCCGTCTCTTTGTCGTCCAGGAGCTTCAAAGCAGATGCATTGAACTCGTGGAAGAGCTCAGGATGCTTCTCCTCACCTCTCACTAGGCGCATAAGAAGTGTGCCGACCGAGTAGAGGGACCTGAGAGCATCCTTCCGTCCTCTTAGCTCTGAGCCTGCATCTCTGACTAGGCCAGCCGTGGTTATGCGCCAGGTATTCTTTCCTCTTACTAGGGAGACCTTGACCAGGGCCATCTCAAGGAGGATAGAGGCAAGCTTGGAGTCCCTCTTCCTCAACCCTCTCGCTCCGGCATGTATAAGGCCGAGGTCGCGCGTGAGGACTACTACCAGTTTATCCGCCTCGCGCATCGGACGGAGAGCAAGGACCACCCCTTCCGTAGTGTAGACGTGGTGCGCCATGCCTTTTTACAGGACTGGGTCTATGTTCGTAGCGCGCTTCACCTCGTCTGCGTACTTTATGAAGAGCTCCTTATGCTCCTCTGGGACCTCGTACTGCATGACGTCTCCCGGCTTCAAATCCTTCTCCTTCCTCATCTCTTGGATGCTTCTTATAATATCTCTCACTCTTCCTTCTTCAATAAGTTCAGGATTGAGGTTCGTGTCGAGAGTGACTCCTTCAATATCCGAGTCCTTAACCTCCTTCACATTTACCTCGTCCCTTATAAGCTCGGCGTAAGCGCCGTCTAATTTAGCAACGAGTAAGGCGAGGGGCTGGCGTATCTTTATATTGGCCTTCGAACGGGCTTCTAGAGTCTGCGAGACAATGAGCCTGGTGCGCTCCATATTCTTTATTACCTTCTCATCAACTGCTTTGCCGCTTACCCAGTCACTGAGATGCACGCTTTCGACGTCTTCGCTCACTCTCAACTTCTGGAATAGTTCATCGGCATAGAATGGGGCAAAGGGGGCTAGTAGCTTAGACACAGACTTGAGGACGTAGTAAAGAGTCTGCTTGGCTCCTGCATCTCCATCTTTCAGCCTATCGCGGGAGCGGCGCAAGTACCAAGTAGAAAGGTCATCGATGAAATCTCTTAGAGTTCGCACTGGCTCAAGGAGCTTGTAGCCGTCGAGCTTCTCAGTCATTGACCCTGCTGTCTCATTGAGACGCGCGAGTATCCACTTATCAAGGATGTGGCGCTCCGAGAGCCTCATATCCTCTGACTCCAAACTCTTGTCTCTATATAGCTCAAAAAATGCGTAAACATTGTCGAGCAGGTTGAAGACTCTCTTGTTGAGCTCATCGACGGTCTTTTCGTCGAAATTCTTTGGCTCGCCAGGCTGGTTTACCGAATACATCCAGAGACGCAGAGTGTCTACTCCGTACTTCTCTATCATTTGCCATGGGTCTATGACGTTCCCTACGGACTTCGACATCTTTTTGCCCTCCTTATCCAATATGAGGCCGAGGCAGATGGCGTTCTTGAAGGCCCTCCCCTTCTCCATAAGCACGCCTACGGCGTGTAATGTGTAGAACCAGCCTCGAGTCTGATCAATTCCCTCAGATATGAAGTCCGCCGGATAACCCGCTCCAGACGCTAGCGACATAGAGCCCGAGTCGAGCCAGACGTCCATGACTTCCTTCACTCTCCTGTACTCCTTTCCATCTTTCACAAGCACAACATCGTCGATATAAGGCTTGTGCAAGTCGAGCTCGAAATTATCATTGTGAGGGAGATGGTCTAGCTCAAGCGGGCGCACCTCAGCATTTTCTAGATATACATCCATCGCCTCGGACTCTTTGGCATTGAAACGTTTGCCCGCGACTATAAGAAGCCAAGCTGGTATCTTGTGCGTCACGATGAGTATCCTCTTGCCTTGGTGCTCCCTATCCAAGCTATCAAGCGCCTGACCGAGACGGCGCTTAGTCTCATCGAAATTCTCTCCGCCTTCGCAGCGACCGCTCCACATGTCTCGAGAGTTCAGGAAGGTATGCATCTCATCCTCTGACTTGCCCTCAAAGTCTCCGGCGTCGAACTCTCTCAAGCGCTCGTCAAAGATAATGGAGTCCTTGTCTACTCCCAACTTTTGAGCGGCTATCTCGGCTGTCTCCTTCGTGCGTGCGAAAGGAGAGGCTACTATGAGGTCTATCTTCTTCAGCTTGCCTGCAGTCTTGGCGGATTGCTCCTTGCCTAGGTCAGAGAGATGATGGCTGTTCTCAAGGCAAGTGCTTACAATCCTCCTAACATTGTTCTCAGCTTGGCCGTGCCGCATAACGAAGTAGGTATTGCCATTGGTCTTGGCGTATTTCTTGAGCGTGTCGATAGAGTCGACGACGATTCTATCCTTGCCATCTTCTGTCTGCCACACAGGTAGAGGGGTTCCCCAATAGCGCTCGCGGCTTATAGCCCAGTCCTTAACTTCTCTTAGCCACTCACCAAAACGTCCTTCCTTGATGTAGCTTGGCTCCCAGTTTATCTTCTCGTTCTCCTTAGTAAGCTTATCGCGCAGGTCGGACATGCGTATATACCAAGAGTCGCGAGCATAGTAGATAAGCGGTGTCTTGCAGCGCCAACAATGAGGATACGAATGCTTAACATTCTCCTGTTTGAAGAAAAGATTTCGCACTTTAAGATCGTCGATAATGTCTACGGCTAATGTTGGCTTACCGTTCTCGTCTGCCTCATGAACATACCTTCCAGATAAAAACTCCGTATTAGATTTTTGATCATTTTGAAGTTTTTGGAAGATTTTGTAGTGACCGTCATCAAGAACTAGGTGATATTTAGGAAGACCAATTTTAGTTCCTAACTCAAAATCATCTTGTCCATACATTACTGCCGTGTGGACAATGCCTGTGCCGTCATCGGTGTTAACAAAATCTGCTGCATAAATCTTAAAAGCTTTATCTTTGCCAGGAATATTGAAGACCGAAATTGAATCAGCCAGATAGTCATATAGAGGCTCGTAAGCCAATCCTACTAGATTTGATCCTTTAATTTCCTCGACAATCTCATACCCTGCATTTTCGAAAAAGGAGGTGTTATTTTTTTTATCTAGAAAAATCTTTTTAGAGAGAACATACGTTTCTCCATTTCCGGTAGGTGATGGGTATTCACCATACTTTCCTGGCCCATTCATTTGTCCAGCAGAATTCTGTCTTATTTTTACGTAATCCATGTTTGTGCCAACCGCCAAAGCCACATTTCCTGGTAGTGTCCAGGGAGTTGTTGTCCATGCGAGTAAATACGTGTTTTCCTCACCAACTAACTTAAACTTTGCGTACACGGAGAGGTCTTTGACGTCTTCATAACCCTGAGCGAGCTCGTGTGAGGATAGAGCTGTCCCGCATCGCGGGCACCACGGCAGGACCTTGTAATCTTTATATAAGAGCTTCCTCTTCTCCACATGCGAGATGACGCCCCACACTGACTCTATATATGAGTTGTCGAAGGTGTAGTAAGCATCCTTCAGATTGACCCAGTAGCCAATACGATCAGTAAACCTCTCCCACTCGCTTATATACTCAAAGACGCTCTCGCGGCATTCTTTATTAAACTTCTCCACCCCATAAGCCTCAATATCCTTCTTCGACTTGAAGCCTAGCTTCTTCTCTATCTGGAGCTCCACTGGGAGGCCGTGCGTGTCCCATCCAGCTTTGCGAGGCACTCGGTAGCCGCGCATGGTCTTGTAGCGAGGCACGGCATCCTTGAAGGCCCTTGACTCAAGGTGATGTATGCCCGGCTTGCCATTGGCAGTTGGAGGACCTTCATAGAACACGAAGTCTCCCTTAGGGGATTTCTTATCGAGAGTCTTCTCGAAGATGTTATTTTCCTTCCAAAATTGTAGAACTTTCTCTTCTCTTTGAGATCTAGAAAGCCCTTTATCTTCAGGCATTGTGGGGTTATCTTAGCATTTTTGCAGACTTTATAAAAGAAACGGCCGGCCTCGTAATGAGGTCGGCCGTTGTGGGTTAGACTGGCACAGTCTCCCATGTAGCGCTCACGCACTGGCGCACCAGGGTGGGGTTGTGGTATAGCATCATAGATACGGCGCGCCCCTCGGAAATATCTGCGATGAGATTGTTGAGGAAGGAGGCAGTCTGGTTAAGGTTCACATTCTTGATGACCCAGTCCGCTTCGCCTGCTTGATGGAGCTCCCCCACGGCCGCGTTCAGGCGAGTCTCGAGTTCTTCCGGCGACTCTCCGCTGTTCCGCTCCATGAGCCGCTTTCGCAACTCCTCGAGTGAAGGCGGCGCGATGAAGATCATCTGGAACTCAGGGAATCTTGCCTTGAGATGCTTCGCCCCCTGGACGTCGAGGTCGAAGATGACATCCTTGCCGCTTGAGATAAGCGACTCCAGGTTCGAAAGGAGCGTCCCGTAGAAGTTGCCATGGACTTGCGCCCATTCAGCGAAGAGACCCCTCTCCACCCAGTTCATGAACTCTGCGCGGATGATGAAGTGGTAATGCTTTCCATCGACTTCACCATCTCTCGGCTTGCGGGTCGTGCACGAGACAGTGACTCCGAAGTCCTTGAGCTCCCGCACCTTCTCGATCAGCGTGGTTTTGCCCACTGCAGACGGCCCAACTACCATGAAGACTTTGCCCTGCTTGTCTTGCAACATGTGTCATCTCTCCTGAAAGAAGTCTTCGACTACTCTACAATAATTTCCTACTTATGTCTACATTTTCTCTGGCGCTGGCATGCCGAGCACAGTCAGCCCGTTTTTCATCACTATTTTAAAAGCCTCTACTATGGCTAGTCGGTATGGCGACTCGGCATCGTCAGATATGACCTGCTCGTGCGCATAGAAGTTATTGAAGCTCGAAGCAAGCTCAGTAAGATATGTGGTTATGAAATGCGGAGCATACTCCCTTTGTGAGCGTAGGACTATCTCGGGGAATCTGTACAAGAGTCTCTCAACCATCCTCACCTCTCCCTGTAGGGCTCCCGCATCGCCCTTCTTGTCCGCCTTCTCAAGCACAGAGTTGGCTCGCGCGTGAGCATACTGCAGATACACCCCCGAGTCCCCTTCTGTTGAAACCGACTTATCGACGTCAAAGATGATATCCCCGCCCACGTTCGAGCGCAGTATCATATATTTGATAGCTCCAACAGCTACAGCCTCATCATCCTTGGTCTTTCCCTTCACCTCGTTTATCAAACTCTCGGCAGATATGACCTCGCCTGTGCGCGAGCTCATCTTGCCGCTTGGCAAGCGCAGAACGCCGTGCGCGAGATGCATCATTTTATTGCGCCATCGGGGATTTATCTGATTCACTGCTTCTAAGACAACGCGGAAGTAGTCTGTCTGTTCATTAGCTGTGATGACTATTGATTGGTCCAAGTCCTCAGTCTCGAATTTCTGTTTTGTTAGTCCCAGTTCTTTAGCCTCATAAGTCGGTAGGCCTTGAGAGTTTATAAAAACGCGAGTATGCAGTTGCGGATTGAATTTCTCAGCGTGGAAGACCACTGCCCCCTCGGACTCATCGAATATCTTGCCCATATTATCTTCTACAATCTGCTTGCCTATCGGTGCAGTCTCAGACTCGAAGAAGTAACGGTCGAACTTGGTCCCGAGCTTCTTGTATATCTGCTCAAATTTGTCCAGTGAGTCCTTCTTCCCCGACTCGTACAATGCATTTAACTCCAGGTCTTTGTGTTCGTAAATTTTCTTATTTAGGTCCTCAATCTCCTGCTTCGCCTGCTCATCCTCCGTATAAGCCTTAGCGCCAGCTGCGTATGGATTCTCTACTTGCTTCATCATGCCCCATATGGCCTTGGCTACGTGGAGTCCCACATCACCTTGGTAGTTAGCGCGCTTCACCTCTGCTCCGCTCCACTCAGTCACGCGAGCGACAGCCTCGCCGATAGCATTGCTCATAAGATGTCCTATGTGGAGTTCCTTAAAGGGGTTCGCGTCCGTGTACTCGACCATGACCTTCTCGCCCTTGAGGCTCTCGTTTCTGCCGAAGTCGCCACCCCTCTTTATTATTCCTTTTATATTCCCCGCAAAGAATTGGCTAGATAGGTAGAAGTTGATAAATCCAGCCCTCTGCTCGACTCGATCTACCTCCTCTGGCTTGTGGCTCTCTAACCACTCTGCAAGGTCTTGGGACTTTTTTGAAGTGATGCCCGCATTAGTCGAGTAGTCGCCGAACTCGACACGCGTCGGATGCTCCACGCTAAACTTCGTACCGCTTGCTCCAAGCTCATTCAGCGCTTTCTCGATTAATTTATATAGCTTCTCTTGCATTAAGTTATTTGCCCGACTTCTTGTTCTTCACCCACTTGCCAGCTAGAGCCATGTGCCAAGCGTTCGGGTCGGACTTCTTTATATCATCCCACATTTTCTTAGCAGTCTTAGTATAGAGCTTGGTAGACCTTACATGGGGCCGATGCTCCTTCATCATCCTCTCGGCGGCAGTGTCGCCGATACGCACCATCTCCTTGAGCTCGAGATCAACATCCAGATTGTCGGCATCTTTGACTATCCTTGACTCCAAGGTCTTCCTCTCCTCGTATTCCTTGAGCAAGGCGGCTGTATCTTTGGCCATGATAGTATCCTCGAACATGTCCTTCTCTGCCTGGTCCTCGTGTCTCACCACATAGCCCCTATGGAGGAAGGCTATGTCCCCTGTCCTCGACTCGCCCATGTCGTGTACAAGCATCATCCTTATGACCTTTGAGACATCTGCTCCCTCAGCGATGGCAAGCATCCAAGCTATCATGGTGGCCCTAAAGGTGTGCTCAACGATGTTCTGCACCCTGCCTGAGAGGACTTGCTGCCAGGCTCTGGGGACATTCCTGAGCGAACCGATCTCGAAAAGCAGGTCTATGTCCCTCTTTGGTTTGTTTGGGGCCATTTAATTGAAGGTTTTTGGTATTGGGAATCGCTTAGCCAGAGCCTTAATCTCTTTGTGGACTCTCTGCTTCAGCTTCTCATCATCTTTATTGCGAAGGACTTCCAAGATGAGCTCGGCCACCCTTTTGCACTCTTTTTCTTTAAATCCTCTCGTCGTTATCGCCGGAGTGCCAAACCTGATACCCGAAGGGTCCATGGGCTTCCTTGGGTCATCCGCAATCATGTTCATGTTGAGAGTAATGCCAACCTCATCGAGCACTGTCTGAGCCTCTTTACCGGAAACTCCAAGGGAACTATGTATATCGGCCAGAACGCAATGGTTATCCGTACCTCCGCCGATAAGCCTGACATTATTGTTCTTGAACACTTCCGCCATGGCCTTGGCATTCTTCACAATTTGAGTTGCATACTTTTTAAACCCAGGTCGGAGCGCTTCGTCGAAGCAAACTGCTTTAGCTGCAATGTTATGCATCAAGGGTCCGCCTTGTAGGCCTGGGAAGACGCTCTTGTCTATCTTTTTCGCAATCTCTTCGCTCTCTCTTACGAGAATCATGCCTCCGCGAGGGCCGCGCAATGTCTTATGGGTAGTTGTAGTAATGATGTCAAAACCATAATCAAACGGGTTTTTGGCTGCCTTGCCGGCAATAAGCCCCGCAATGTGAGACATGTCAGCCATGGTCAGAGCGCCAACCTCCTTAGCAATATCAACAATCTTTTTATAATTGAGCTCGCGAGTGTAAGCGGAGAATCCTGCCAAGATTAACTTGGGCTTTTCCTTCTTGGCAACACGGAGCATCTCATCATAATCTATCTCGCCTGTTTCAATATTCTTCATCTTATAGCGAACGAAGCGGAAGATTTTGCTCACGTGAGTCACGGGATGTCCGTGAGTTAAGTGTCCGCCATGAGAGAGGTCCATGCCAAGCACGGTATCGCCAGGTTCGAGAAGAGCAAAGTAGGCTGCGATATTGGCTGGTGCACCGGCATGGGGTTGAACATTGGCATACTTACATCCAAATAATTTACAGGCACGTTCAATAGCCAATAGTTCAACTTGATCTGTATAATCCTGTCCACCATAGTAGCGCTTGCCTGGGTAGCCTTCGGAATATTTATTAGTAAAGACAGACCCGTTAGCGGTCAAAACATCTTGGGAGACGTAATTCTCGGATGGTATGAGCTCAAGGCCCTCGCGCTGCCTCTTCTCCTCTAGCTTTATTAATTTCTCAACCTTTTTGTCTTTCATTTCGCTTTCTTTTTATTTTGTAGCTTATCTTTCTTAAAAGTACCAAAACCGCCCGTTACAGATAACTCGGCCTTAATCGGCGGATGAGGATTATACCCTTCAAGTGTTACATGCTCAGGCCTAAAGTCATCGATACCCCTCACCTTCGAGTGAATCTTTACCCTTGGGAAGGGCTTCGGCTTGCGCTTGAGCTGCTCCCTTGCCTGGTCTAGATGCTTCTCGTACACATGCACATCGCCGAAGCTGTGTACGAACTCGCCAGGCTTGTAACCAAGTACTTTGGCGATAATCACCGTGAGCAGCGCATAGCTAGCGATATTGAACGGCACTCCGAGAAAGATATCTGCGCTTCTCTGGTACAGATGCAGCGAGAGCTTTTTATCGATAACATTTATCTGGAACATGTTATGGCAAATCGGGAAGTATGAGGTATCTTTCCTCTCGGCCATAGTGTAGAGATACTCGGGATTCCAGGAGTTCACAATGGCGTTGTGAGCATTGGGGTCATCCTTCAACTCCTCTACGGCCCACTTCAGCTGATCTATGGTCTTGCCTGTGCGAGTCGGCCAATGGCGCCACAGCTCCCCATATATCTTCGGCAGCACTCCCCACTTCTTAGCAAAGGCCTTGTCGCTCGCAATCTTGCCAATGAACTCCTCTTTGGTCATCTTTTGCGCTTGCTTCGAGCCCTTGTTCTTTATCTTGTAGATACGATAGGGGTAGTCGTCCCAGATGTGCACGTTGTTGTCTACCAGATACTTAATGTTGTTCTGCCCGGACATGAACCAGTAAAGTTCCCGCAGAACTCCGTTCCAATAAACCTTCTTTGTAGTAAGGAGAGGCAATCCCTCGGAGAGGTCGAACCTCATTTGCCTGCCGAACAAGCTGTACGAGGCATCGCCCGTCCCCCTGTCCACCTTGCGGTCGCCGTCCTTGAGGATTTCTTGGAGCAGATTGAGATACTGCTGTTCGGGGTGTCTATCTTTTGGCATTTCTTTTCTTCTTAGTTTTCTTGGGCGGGGCATCGGTCTTCCACTTCTCGTTCACATACTTGGTAGCCACTTTGTAGGTCGTGTCTGGATCAGAGGTCATCTGAGAGAAGGTCAGTTGCCCCACCGGCATGCCTGGAGTGAGCACTATAGGCACCTCATTAAGGTTGCAGAGCTCGAAGGTAATACGGAGAAAGTGGCCCGGGTTCACTAACCCTGCGGTGTTATGCACCATGAGTCCGATGCGCGCTAGGCTCGACTTGCCATGAAGCTGTATTAAATACTTGTTGGAGCCGAAGTAGTCCTCAGATATGCCGAGGATGCTGACTCCAGGATGGAGGATGAAGGTCTCTCCCTTTTTGAGCACTATCTCACGCATCTTGGCGTACTGCTTTTTGACCGGGTCTATGGCGCCAATGCTCGACGACTCAGTGAGCATGAACCTGTTGCCTAAGAGGATGTCATAGCTTGCGGGCTGAAGCCTCTTCACATCGAAGTCAGAGAGTACTATGTCGCCCGACTTAACCGCCTTCTTTATATATGTATCAGATAAGAACATGTTACTCGCGATTTTATTTTATAGTAAATACCTTTTCTGTCCCGTAATAATCCCTCCAGTTCTGGTTGTAATGCTTGAACATCCTCTCGAGCCTGTCTTGAGGCAATTCAACAACTCCGAACTCGCCCATGAGAGCATGAATCTCCTTTTTGAGCGTGTCCGCCTGTGCGGCGTCCTTCCCCATCTTCTCAAACTCGGCAAGGTAGCCGTAGCCCGCATTCTTGTCGAGGCATACATGCGCATCACCAAGCTCATACTCCTCTCTCTCACGCGACCATTTAGCCTGGTACTCGAGCCCGGCCTGAAGAAGGAGCTGGTCTAGCTCGGCAAGACTCATGTCCATGGCCGACTCGAACTCCATCCTCGAGACGCCGTTTGCGCTCGTGTCGTCGCCGACTGAAGCCTTCACCACTAGGAGTACCTTGCCATCCGCATTGCGAGTGCGGACGGATACGTCTTTGGGATTCTCTAGTATCTTATCGAATGACTCTCTCTTATCTACAGGAATATGCGGCGCCAGAGCCTGTTTGAATCTAGGCGCATCAGTGAGCACGAAGTAGTGGTTAAGCTGCTTATTCTCGCCTATGAGCTTGGCTCCCCTGGCTAGAACCGCGGTGCGCAGCTTATCTGCATTCTCTTTGCTCCCCAATAAACTCTTAACTTCTATTTCATATTGGGACATTGCAAGAGAAATAATCGTATATAATCAGTGCCTGTTAGTGGCCCAAGTATAACAACTACAGAGATGCCCTCAAATCTTGCCAAACCCGTGAAAATCAGTCTAATTGCAGCTATTGGCCGTAACCGCGAGCTCGGGTCTAAGCAAGGACTCATTTGGCCCATACCTGAGGACTTGAAACGCTTCAAAGCCATCACCAATGGCCACCCCATAGTCATGGGGCTTAATACCTATCGCTCGATAGGTCGCTCACTACCAGGGCGTACCAATGTGGTTTTGTCTAGAGGTGGAGAGAGCATCGAGGGGGCAGTCGTCGCAGGGAGCCTAGAGGAAGCTCTTAGCGTAGCGACCGCTTCTTCTGGCGGAGAAGAGATATTCATAATCGGCGGCGGTCAGGTCTTCGCCGAGGCAATGCCTAGAGCAGATAAACTCTACCTAACACTCATAGACGCTGAGGCTCCGGCTGATGTCTTCTTCCCCGAGTACTCAGACTTTACTAAAAAGATTTCTGAAGAGAGCGGCGACTACAATGGCCTCAAATACTCCTACCTTGTGCTAGAGAGGCCCACGGTGTAATATCGCCGCAGGCAATCCATCTTCCACTCTTGCAGGAGCGTACAAATGGTCGAGCGCACGCTCGTCATCATAAAGCCCGACGCAGTAGCAATGGGTAACGAGAATAGAATCAAGTCTCGGTACCTCACGAAGGACTTCAACATCGTGAGAGAACGTCGCACCACTCTCACTGCAGAAGTCGCTATGGAGTTTTACGAGGAACACGAAGGAAAGTTCTTCTTCATGGGAACCATCCTCGCCATGACAAGCGGTCCGTGCGTCATCCTTGTCCTCGAGGGTGAGAACGCCATTGAGACTGTTCGTGCACTGAATGGCGCGACCGACCCGTTGAAAGCAGCCCTTGGCACAATCCGGTGCGACTTCCGGAGTGCGGGAGGTCCCTTCAACACGGTGCATGCCTCTGACAGCGAGGAGTCGTTCGAGCGTGAGATGCAGCTCCTCTTCTCTGACGCGTAGTGGTAACAAACAAAAGCGCCCCGACACTGTCGGGGCGCTTTCACTTTTATATGTAGTTAGATTATCTCACGTCCACACCCATTGAGCGGGCTGAACCTTCAATGATTTTCATGGCTGCGTCGATGTCGTTCGCGTTCAAGTCGGCCATCTTCTTCTCGGCGATCTCCTTGACCTGCTTCTTTGTGATAGTGCCGATCTTAGCAGTATTCGGCTTGCCGCTGCCCTTCTCCTTGCCCATGGCCTTTAAGATGAGGTTCGATGCGGGCTCCGTCTTGTATATGAGCTGATAAGTGCGGTCCTCGAAGACGTTCACGATGGTAGGGACCACGTCTCCTACTCGGTCCTTGGTCTCATCGTTAAAACGCTTGACGAATTCGCCGATGTTAATGCCAGCGCCTCCCAAGACTGGGCCGAGCTGCTGTCCAGGCACAGCCTTGCCGCCTGGTATTTGGAGCTTTAGTACTTTGGTGATTTTCTTAGCCATGGTGGATACGAGACAGATAGATTACCTTACATCTTCTTGACCTGCAAGAAGTCGAGCTCGACTGGCGTCTCGCGGCCGAACATAGAGACCAAGACCTTGACCTTGCCTCTCTCCTGGTCAATCTCACTAACTTTACCCTCGAGGTCCTTGAAGGGACCATCGACTATGAGCACAGAGTCATCCTGAGAGAGGTTGATGGTATGCATGACCTTGTCGGCATTCATGCGAGAGAAGAGACTCTCCACCTCCTTCTGGTCTATAGGCACCGGATACACTCCCGAGCCGACGAAGCCGGTCACGCGAGGGGTGTTGCGTACTACGTACCACGAGTCATCGGTCACTATCATGTCTACGAGGATGTAGCCGGGGTATATCTTCTCCTCCTCCTCAACACGCTTGCCGCCCTTGATCTTAATCTTCTTCTCTGTCGGCACTATGACCTGGAAGATTTTGTCCTCCATGCCTAGGGACTCTATGCGCTGCTTCAAGTTGCGCTGAACAGCGTTCTCGTATCCGGCATAGGTATGTATGACGTACCAGTTTCGGCCTTCCGATATCTTTTGTTTAGCCATAATAAAAATTAACCTATGACGAACTTCTGGATAATGAGAGAGAAGAGATAGTCGAAGAATCCGAGGAGTAGAGACACGACTATAGATACGCCGATGACTATGAGCGTGAAGCCGAGAGCCTGCCTGCGGCTAGGCCATACGACGTGTACAAGCTCGGCTCTGGTGTCGCGGATGTATTGGATGAATGTGGACATCGGGTTTGTGTATTGAAGGCCTCTCGACCTAAGAAAAAACGCCCCGTGGCGTTTCTTCACTATACTATAAGCCCCGAAAATTGCAACCTACCTTATCTCGTAGGTAACCGAAACGTTGTCTATGACCTTATTCTGACCTACTGGGAGAGTGGGCGCAGTGCTCTTGCCCGCGGAGATTCCAACAGTGTCATATGCATACATAGGATACGGTCCGCCGCCTGACTGGCCTTCGCTGAAGTCCACTACCCTGCCGAGGCGGACACCAAGAGACTTCGATAGAGCCTCGGCCTTAGTCTTGGCATCCTTGATGGCCTTGTCGCGAGCTTCTGCCTGGATAGCATTTGGGTCATCAACAGTAAAGGAGATGCTCGATATGTTCGTAGCCCCTTTCTCACCTGCTAATGCCAAGGCCTTGCCTGCATCGTCGGTCTTGCGCACCTTCACAGTGATAGTGTGGCTCACGGTGTACCCGTCGGCGACCTGTCGCGACGGAGGACAAGAGTTCACTGTACACACTGACTGCTGGTAAACATACTTTGGATAGACGGAGTAGTCGGTAGTGCGTATATCCTTCTCGTCTACGCCAAGGTCCTTAAGTCCGACAAGTATGGCATCGGTTTTCTTGGTCACCGTGTCCTGTGCGGATGCGACTCCCGCTGCATCGGCCGAGACAGAGAAGCTGAAGCTCGCTATATCTGGCGTCGAGTACGCCTCGCCCTGTCCCGTGACAACTATAGTGCTCTGAGCTGTGCTTGGAGAGCTCCAGTCCTTAAAAGCTGACAAGCTCTTAGCTACTAGGAAAACTGCCAATAAACATACTGCTAATGTAGCAACCTTGAAGAAGCGTTTAACTTCTATCGTGTCAAAATATTCATTCATGCGACGATTATATATTAGCCGAGGGAAAGTTTAAAGGCTTCTGACGTGCCGCCTCCACCACTCCCTCTCTGAGAGGAAGATGTTAAACACTAATATGGTGAGGCTCACGATGAGAAGCCCGAGCGAGATACCTGCCAGCACATCGAGCGCAAAGTGGGCACTAAGATAGACCCGGGAGAAGGCCACAAGGACTGGCGCTATGATGCAAGCCGTCACTAAAGATATCTTCCCTCCCCAGCTCTTGGGCCAAGACCAGAAGGAGTAAGCTGTAGTGAAGAAGAAGGCCGTTGCCACAGTGGCATGTCCAGAGGGGAAGCTCCACCCAGAGAGCTCAGTTACCAGACTTCCTTCCGGCCTTGGCAAGTGAAGAGCGTTCTTCATGAGGACGAACCCGACGATAGAAAGGACGATGGATATTACATATAGGAGAGCATCATAAGCATCTCGCTTGAAGAAGAGGATGACGGCCAAGAGCACGGCGATCATTGAGAGTACGAAGGGCGAGCCCAAATTGGTCATGAGCAGCATGATGCTGGTCGAGAGCGGGGTGCGGAAGGGAGAGATGGCTGTCTCGACAGCAGTATTCACTGGCGTAAGTTCCCCGCTGCCCGTCGACACTCCGGCAGTGACAATAGCCAGAGTAAGGCCTGAGAAGATTGCGACGAGAAGGAACAAAATATTTTTTATAACGCGCGAGAGATTCATTGCTGAATTATTTGTGTTTATAAATCGTAACATGAAAAACGATAGCGCCCCGACCATGTGCAATGGTCGGGGCGCGAGATTTCTTCAGGTTGTAGCGGGATTGGTCGGCTTGCTCTTCGGCTGCTTCCGGAACTTCTGGCTGAGGAAAGCCCTCACCTCTGCATCCTTGGTGAAGAAGAGGGGTCGGATTTCAGGTTCCACCAGCCCGAAGTGCTTGCTGAGGAAGCTGAAGTCCTCGTGCCGCTGTGAGCCTGGGTTGCCGCGCATAGAGAGTCTTCGAACACGCTTGTAGCCGTCTTCCTCGATCTCTTTGCGGGTCTTCGGCCGCTCCTTCGCTGATGCCGCCACGGACTCACTAACGGTCTGCTCGGACATACTCTCACCTATGGTGTTGGAGGTAGTTGGGCACAGAGCCCCAGGGGGATGAAAAAGAGCGCTTGCCCGCTGTCTATATAACTACCAGGAGCTCAAAACGTCAAGCAATGTATTTATGCGCGTTCGCCTATCTGCTGTCTCCACATTGCATGATATAGACCATTCTTCTCCAAAAGCTCGGCGTGGCTGCCTGTCTCGGCTACTACCCCCTTTTCCAATACATAAATCCTATCAGCGTGCATGATAGTCGAGAGTCTATGGGCGATAAGAACAGTGATATGCGCATGCAAAGTCGAGATATCACGAACAGTCTTCCCGATTTCAGCCTCGGTGATGGAGTCGAGAGCGCTCGTCGCTTCGTCGAAGATAAGGATATTGGGCTTGCGGAGAAGTGCTCGCGCAATGGAGAGCCTCTGCTTCTCTCCGCCTGAGACCTTAACTCCGCCCTCGCCAATCACAGTGTCGAGGCCCTTGCCGCCGCGCTCTAAGAGGTTCTGACACTGAGCCTTGTGGAGAGCGTCGAGGCACTCCTCATCTGTCGCAACTGAGTTCACGAAGAGCAGGTTCTCGCGTATTGTGCCGGAGAAGAGCTGTGTGTCCTGCGTTACAAAACCAATCTGGCTTCGCATCTCTTCCTTATCTATCTCCTTATGCGGCACGCTGTTGTAGAGGATTGTGCCTTCGGTCGGCTCATATAGCCCCACCAAGAGCTTCACGAGCGAGGTCTTGCCCGAACCTGACGGCCCTACGAAGGCGATGGTCTCGCCCTTTGCCACTTCATACGAGATATCTGAGAGGGCCTTGGTCTCGGCCGAGCGGTATCCGAAGGAGACATCTTTGAATTCTAAAGTATTTATATCGCCCAAAGCCTGTGGGGCCTCGGCCTTAGGCTCGGGCAGGGTCTCCATGAGCTTCGAGTAGTTGGCTAGAGAGGCCTCGGCCTGGCGATAAGTGCTTATGAAGCTAGTAATCTGCGCCATTGGGAAGAAAAGCCAGAACGAGTAAATGTTGAGAGACAGATATTGCCCGAAGGTAATCCTCTCAGTGAATATAAGATAGAAGAGGAAGAGATAAAGTCCGGCGCGGATGAAGTTCGTCACTGTCCCCTGCACGAAGTCGAGCATGCGTAGGTAGCGGAGCTTCTTGAGTTCGAGCGCGAGAATCTTCTCTGTGACGTTGTTGAGACGTTCCACTTCTTGGTTCGCTAAACCTAACGCCTTTACCAATTCGATGTTCCTCAAAGACTCGGTGGTCGCACCGGCGAGAGCTGTCGTCTCCGCCACGATAGTCTGCTGGATGACTTTAATCTTCTTCGAGAAGGCTATGGTGATAGTGCTGACTATCGATATCATGCCGATGAAGATAAGCGGGATGAGCCAATAGACAAAAGCGGTATATACCAAGATAAAGGCGAGTATCACGACAGAGATGAAGACCACGTTAATGGTGTCGATGACGAGCTTCTCCGTATCCTGGCGAGCTTTCTGTAATTTACCCAAGGTCTCTCCGCTCCTCTCATCTTCAAAGACCATATAAGGTAAGGCGAGCGAGTGCTCTACCCCGGCTCGATACATGTCCGCGCCTGAGCGCTGGCTCACAGTGTTCAAATAATAATCCTGGAAGTTCTTCGCTATGCGGGATATAAAAGCGTTCCCGACAAAGACCAAGAGGAGGATAATCGTGCCGTGAAAGAACTCCGCGCGGGAGATCTCATGGAACCGAAGAGCATACTCATCGATAATGCGTTGAAAGATGATTGGCTCGAAAAGCGAGAAGACTTGGTTCACCGCAGCTAGAACCAGCACGAAAACACAGAGTTTCCAGTACCTTCTAAGGTATGCATAAAGAATCTTCATATATGGGTGGCTATCGGGAGTTGAACCCGAACTAGAAGCTCCACAAGCTCCTGTGCTACCGCTACACCATAGCCACCATCATGGTCACTGTAGCGCTAAACAAATTGTGCGCGGGAGAGGATTTGAACCTCCACACCCAGAGGGCGCTACCACCTCAAGGTAGTGCGTCTACCAATTTCGCCACCCGCGCAATAAGGCTATACTACTTCACTTCTACAGATTCCTCAACAGGAGCGGCCTCAACCTCCGGAGCGGCTAAGCGGACATTACGCATCTGGCGTCGGATCTCCTTAGCTGCCTTGTCGCGTATATGGTAGAGCTTGGAGCGTCGTACCTTGGAGCGCTTGGTTATCTCGATCTTGTCTATCATAGGAGAGTAGAGCGGGAAGACCTTCTCGACGCCCACGCCTGAAGCTACGCGGCGCACAGTGAAGGTGGCTCCGGCTTCGGTACCGTGCTTCCTTGCGAGGACTAGGCCCTCAAAGGCCTGGAGGCGGGTCTTACCCTTCTCCATAATCTTCTGCCAGACGCGCACGGTGTCACCCGACCTAAGGTCGAGCTTCTGGCGGTCTTCAGTCTTGACTGGACTTATAACTCTTTGCATTAGGGAACCAATTTACCACGTCTTTGTATATATGACAAATGGAAAGGCGCGTACGATTGTACGCGCCTGTTGCTTGTGATCAAATCTTCACGAGCCTGATCCTCACGCCATGCTTCTTGCTGAGCTCGTTCACCTTCACGCCCTTCTTGCCGATGACTCGGCCCATGAACTCCTTCGGGCAGCGAACCTGGCCGCTCTCCGGGATTCGGATGACGAGCACCTTGCACGTATCAGACCGGCGTACCCCTGGCCTGTGGTCGGTCGAATGGCCAGCCCAAACCAGGTCGTAACCCTTGGGCTTGTAGGCTCGAGACATCCCGTAGGCCTGCCGCCGGGGCAGAAGCGCGACATCGGCATCCCCCGGAAAGCTGCTCTGCATGCTCTCGATGAGTTCTTCTTCCGTTTCGACAAAATCGAACCAGAGCCCCATCACCCGCTTCGCATCTTCAAGGCTATCAAACTGATGCGGACCGCTGTGGTGTATGGGTCCACCAAGATGCTGGTAAAGCCTGACCACACCAGTAAAGCCGACCTCCGCTGGCTCGAGATCAAGCACATAGCAGTTGCCCCAGTTACTGACAGAAATGAGCCTGGTAACCATTTTATGCACCCTCCTGTGGGTTTAGGAGCATGGCTGCTCCGAGTGAAAGAACTCGCTATATTATATACCAGAAATACCTATTTTGTCAAGTGCTGTTTGGAAGTCATTTGGATAGGGCGCAACCACAACGTTTTTCTCCCCTTTTACATTTGTGAAAGTTGCTTGGCGGGCATGGAGGGCCAGGCGCTCGAACCCGAGGAGTTTAGGTTTGGTGCGAGCATAGAGAGGGTCGGCTACGACTGGGTGGTGTAAGGCCTTGAAATGCACGCGTATCTGATGAGTGCGTCCCGTCTTCGGCTTGGCCTCGACTAGGCTCACCTCGGGAGTCTTCTTCATCACTTGGTAGTAGGTTACAGCCTCTCTTAGCTCGCCTCTGGCTCCCCTCTCAGCCGAGCGCTTGCGGAAGTCGGATGCGCTCTTACCAATGGGCAAATTGATAGTGCCATGGTCCTCTTGGAATTCACCATATATGAAAGCATGATAGATCTTCTCTATCTCATGGTTTTGGAATTGTTCCTTGAGACATGCATGGCCCTCCTTGGTCTTGGCCAAGAGCAAAACTCCACTCGTCTCGCGGTCTATCCTATGCACTATGCCTGGACGAGGAATATCTCCTAGAGGCTCCCCCACATCCTTGGCCTCTGGATATTTGCTCACGAACCACTCAGCCACACTCGGCTCCTTAGTATGTCCGTCCGCATGCACAACCAACCCCGCAGGCTTATTTATAGCCAGGATATCATCGTCCTCATATAAGATTTCTATTTTCATGCAACTTTTCGCTCGACGTTGTGGGAGATACAGGACTCGAACCTGTGACCTTCTCAGTGTAAATGAGTTGCTCTACCAACTGAGCTAATCTCCCAATGGTCCGATACTATCATATAATGTATGCTCTTTGCATCGAGCATGTGGCGGAATTGGTATACGCGTACGGTTCAGAACCGTATCCCGTAAGGGTTGGGAGTTCGAGTCTCCCCATGCTCACCCTCAAGGCAAAAGCAAAAATAAAACGCCGAGGGTGATTTGTCTCGCCGTTTTATTTTTACTTTTGCCGAATCTTACATCGAGCCAGACCTCTTCGACATAGCTCCCCAGAGGAAGATAATGCCCAAGATGAGGTGGAGCCAATTGTCAGCGGCGTTAACCATAACAAGTCCGAGTACGGAACCCGTAGAGGAGAAGAAGCCGAGCAGGGCCATCAAGAGGTAAATAACGCCGAAGACCTTCAAGGTAGTGGCGGCCTTGTGAGCTGCCCCATAAGCTACCCAGAGGAAGATAATGCCCGAGATAAGGTGCACGAGGTTGTGCGCCGTATCTGCCATGAACAATGCTCCAGATGACGAGCCTATGAGAGGGTTGTTAAAGAAGCCAAGAACACCGAGGACGATGAAGATCCAACCGAAGATCATCGCGAATTTCTTTGCCATATTGTTAAGACTTGATAATCGATTATCTAATAAGGAACAATAAAATTATACAATGTAAATAGTTATGATAATGTATAGCTGTTGATAAAGGCCTCCATAGCTCAATGGATAGAGCAGCGCTCTTCTAAGGCGTTGATGTGGGTTCGATTCCTGCTGGAGGCACCAAATTACTTCGAAGGATCTGGGGTGGTTTCTGGAACAGCTTTGACTCGGTCGAAGGCGGCACGCTTCTCATCGTAGTAGAGTGCGGCTCTATGTAGAGCGTTCTTGCTTAGAACCTCAGTGGCTATGTCGTCCTGCGGCAACGGCTTCACCTGCACTAGAGAGAACATCGCTATGCTGCCCACAATAGCGAGCACGAGCAGTATTAGGAAAATGCTAAACATTATCTGCCAATCTGCCTGAGGAGAGTACCCCCATTTTTTGAAAGGATTATTCATATCACTCATTTAGTACAGTAAGAGCGAAGGTGTAATTGCCGCGCCAACCCTTGTCGCTCTGCGCGAGCTTGGCGTCGTCGACTGAGGCTTTGTACGGCAAGTTCTCTAGCATGTGAAGGAGTGTGAGATTCGATGCCCAGGTCCCCGTTGAGTCGACAGCGATCTTCACTGTCATGGGAGTGCCGGTGGCCGAGGACGTGCCACCACTGATGGAAGCTATCGTTACTCCAAGACCGAGACTCTTGCCGAAGCTCTCTATCTGCGAGATGACATCAACGAGCTCAGTCTTAGTCACTGCCACTTTGTCTAGACGCGCTATGTCGTCGGCTTCAGACTGCTTAAGCGCACGCAGTCTCTGAGTGCGGCTGCCTGTGCCCGTGCGGGCCGACGCCTCGGCCGCGATGCTCGCGGCCTCGCTCCTCGCCTGCATCGTTACGGCAAACTCCTTAACCAGCGCTGCGCCAAGGATTACGAGTACTATGAGCCTCAGTACGAAAGATAGGGTAACGTGTCTCATAACTTTGGCATTAAGTTGAGCTGGAAATCGATATTGCTGTCCTTAGCCAAGTTATTCACCGGGAAGTCGACCTTTGTGAATTCTCCCGAGGCTACCAAAGAGCTCTGGAACCTGAGCAAAGTATCCCGGTCAGGCGCCTTGCCCTTGGCTATCATGCTATTTCCCGCCTTAGAGTAGGAGAGGCTCGTTATGCGTATAGTGGCAGGCTTCAGCTGGAGCATATCTGTGAAGTACTCGTAGGGGGCCGATGACGATGCTGCCGGTGAGAGCGCAGCGAGTTCTGTCCTGAGGCCTTGAGCCCAACTTGATAGAGACTCGGCCTCGCTTGTGTCGGTAGCCGCTCTGGCCCCTGAGAGCTCGACAATAGCGGCGTTCTTCTTGCCGAGAGAAAGTATGAGTGCTGGAGAGAAAACGACTAAAGCGAAGACAAGTAGAAGTGAAGCGAGAGTGAGAGCTGCCCTGGCTCGACGGGATTGATACTCTGCTTCCACCTTCAACTTTTCCTCTATTGTAAGCAGCTTATACATAGAGTTGGCGGCTAGGCGGCAGAAGAGCTCCGATAGCCGGAGCATAGCGAAGCGACTCTCTGAAAGGCATCTCCGGAAGCCTGTGTTTGAAAGCTCTCACATTGACCCACACATTCCCTACGGAGTAAGGCGTATCCACCTCTCGCAGGAGCTCTGCGATGAAGGCGTCGTCCTCTGCGCCAACGCCCGTGAGAGTGACATGCTCTATCTTCTTATCCTTAGAGAAAAGGAAAACTTTGCGTATCTCGTTCTTGAGTAAGGCCATGGACTCTGTAGTATGGACACTCAAGTCTATAGGCAAAGTTGAGCTGAAGCGCACCATCTCGCTCTCGACTAAGTAGA
This sequence comes from Candidatus Parcubacteria bacterium, assembly GCA_019661785.1. GTDB lineage: Bacteria > Patescibacteriota > Minisyncoccia > Phycocordibacterales > Zambryskibacteraceae > JAIFWN01. The sequence continues at coordinate 47,689 of JAIFWP010000002.1, forward strand.
GTCCGGTCTTAGTCTCGCTCAGGTCTAGGATGAGATACGCGCGAACATCGCCTCTCTCTATGAGCGCTCGCGCAACAGCCTCAGAGCGGAGGTCGTAGGATACTGGGGTAATGCCCGCAGCGCTCCACTCCTTGGCGTAACTCTCGGCCACATCGAGCGGCAAGACGGACACTGAGGCGGGAATGCTCTTCCCTTCCGCACTCGGCTCGCCCTCATACTCGAAGGAGTGCACGGATGTGGCGAGCTTCACAGGGGCGTTCTCCTCCACCGTGGAGGCCACGGCATCGCCCAAGTCTTTATAAGTAGCTGACTCAACCTTGATATTGAATACGTACGCCTTGTCATCTGGGATAGCCACACTTACGAAGTGGAAGCCCATAGCCTTGAACTTGTCCAAACTCATCTCTCCATAGCGAAATGGACTCAAAGAGATATATCTCACTATGCTACCCTCGACAGACACTCCTGCTTCAGCCAGATTCATATACTTAGGCGCAGGGAAAAGATCAAAAAAACTCATCTTGAGATTATATCACCGACATATCATTAAGTATTACTTCACCTTAAGACCGACTGGCGTGTCATCACTCACGCGCAAAAGAGAGAAAACAGTGTCTGTAGAGACAGCAAGTATCATGGCCTCGCTCGTAAGGCCCATGAGGGGTCTTGGTTCGAGATTCGTGGCAAAAGCACATCTTATGTTGACCAAATCCTGCGGATTTGGAAAATGTTTTCTAATCCCCGAGACTACAGTGCGCGGGCGCTCCTCGCCGAAATCCACTGTGAGCTTCAAGAGCTTGTCGCTTTGCTCGATGATCTCTACCGCTTTTATCTCCCCAATGCTTATCTCCCCCTTCTTGAATTCATCAATTGTTATCATTTTGCTCTAGAGTCTATATAACTTTTTAATATGAGTGCCGCGGCCGAGGCATCGAGCATAGCATTCTCACCTTGGAGCTGCTTGGCCTCGAGCGAGGTGAGCATCTCTGGGTGGAGCACTACCTCTATGCCATGATCTTCGAGTGCTTGCTTGAAGACTGCTATCTCCGCCTGTATATCATTCGGCTCACCCTTGAAGTCCTTCGACTCGCCGAGGATAACCCTCTCTACACCCTCTGCCTCACACATCTTCACTACCTCAGAAACCAAGTGGTGATCGTTTGGCAGAACCGCTCTAGGCAGAGCGAACTCCCCTCGGCTATCAGTCGAGGCTACTCCCACCTTCTTTGAACCATAGTCTATACCCATGAGTCTCATCATAGATAGATATTATTATAACTGGTATACTAGCACCATGCTTAATTGGATAAACACGCACCCCTTCCTTAGCCTCCTTATCGTAGCCTGGACCCTAGCTTGGAAGGGTCTTGCCCTCTGGAAAGCCGCCGAGAGGAACCAGAAGTACTGGTTCGTCGCCATGCTTGTGGTGAGCACAGTGGGCATACTCGAAATCATCTATATCTTCTTTATAGCTAATAAGTACAAGGTCGAAGTAATCCAAGACTAATCTGCGGAGGAGGTGAGATTCGAACTCACGGTAGCCTTTCGACCACGACAGTTTTCAAGACTGTTGCCTTAAACCGCTCAGCCACTCCTCCAAGGCCTATGCTACAATTTATTCGTGGCTAAATCTACCTTCACACTCGAGTGGCAGGCCCGAGAGTACGAGCATAAGGAGCGTTCTCAAGACTGGTTTTGGGCGGCTGGCATCATCACTGCGGGGCTTGCGCTCGTCGCTTTCATCTTCGGCAATATCATATTTGGCATCCTTATACTCCTCTCGGCCTTCTCGCTCGCCCTGTTCATAAACCGTCCTCCAACAGATTTGCATATAGCCGTAACAGAGCTTGGGGTAACGCGAGGAAAGCTCTTCTACCCTGTTGAGACCTTAGCCTCCTTCTGGATAGACACCGACCACCCGCACAAGAAAGTGATACTCCGCTCTAAGAAGTTGCTCATGCCGCTTGTCGTCGTGCCTCTTGGCGAAGACGTCGACCCTGAGCGCTTGCACAGCCTTTTTATGAAAATCTTGCCCGAGGAATATCACCCTCTCCCCTTGCCCGAAAAGGTTTTGGAGTATTTGGGATTCTAGTCCCTGTATGATAATCTGACGACACGCTCCTGTCGTTCAACGGATAGGACATCAGATTGCGGATCTGAAAATCCAGGTTCGATTCCTGGCAGGGGCACAAACATGAAAAAAGCGACACGGGTCGCGTTTTTCAGTTTGTGCCGGCCGGAGCGCGACGGCGCGAGGCGGGGTCGCGAGCGCTTTCGGTAGAAAGCGACTTGTGACCACATTTTACGAGAGTTTCTTTACCATCTGTGCAAGACGGCTTTTGCGGCGGGAGGCGGTGTTCTTGTCGAGGGCGTGGGTCTTCACGGCCTTGTCGAGAGCCTTCTGGGCCGTGCGGAGGGCGAGAGCGGCCTCCTTCTTCTTACCGCTGGCTACGAGCTTCTTCACCTCTTTGACGGCGTTCACTGAGGAAGTCTTCTTGGCCTGATTGAAGACGCGCTTCTTGTCGGAGCTGCGGAGGGCCTTCTTGGCGCTTCGTGTAATTGGCATGCCGAGATGCTATCATACCCGCATGATTGGCACAATCTCCGGCACAGTGCGTCATAAGGATTTGCACACCATTATCGTCGATGTAGGAGGGGTCGGATATAAGGTCTTCTCTACTACAGACACGGCTCTTGAAGCGACTGAAAATGGCCCCATCTTCCTCTGGACCTACCTCTCGGTTAAAGAAAATGCCCTTGACCTCTTCGGCTTCCTCGACAAGGACAACTTGGATGTCTTCGAGCTCCTCATAGGCATCTCAGGCATTGGACCAAAGACCGCTCTCTCAATACTTAATGTCGCGACCCCGGCTATGCTCCGACAGGCAGTGGCCTCGGACGACACCACTTACCTCACTAAAGTCTCCGGCATAGGCAGGAAGAACGCCGAGAAGATAGTCCTCGAGCTCCGAGACAAGCTCGTCACGACAGTCTCCGACAAGCGAGGAGACATGCGCGCAGAGGGAGATGTCATGGAAGCGCTACTCTCGCTTGGTTACGACGAGAGAGATGTGCGCGGCGTGCTAAAGAAAATCCCAAAGGACTTAGAGAAAACGAGCGAGAGAGTCAAAGCCGCCCTAAAACTCCTTTCAAACGGATGATAGACGACGTCCTGCACTCTATTAAAAGATTTATACCAAAGCGCCTCTTCGACGCTCTGGCTCCGGCATACCACTACACATTAGCTTTCTTTGGAGCTCTCATCTTCGGCTTCCCTTCTAAGAAGCTCCTGGTCATCGCTGTCACTGGCACCAAGGGTAAGTCGAGCACAGCCGAGATGGTAAATGCTATCTTCGAGGCAGCCGGACACAAGACCGTGCTCATATCCACCATCCGCTTCAAGGTCGGCGAGGACTCGAAGCCCAACAAGAGAAAGATGACTGTGCCAGGACGCTTCTTCATCCAGCGCATGTTAAGGGCGGGTCTCCGACAAAATTGCGATGTAGCAATTTTGGAATTATCGAGCGAAGCCGCCAGACAATACCGGCACAAGTTCATATACCTAGATGCGCTCATCTTCACGAACCTCTCACCAGAGCATATCGAGAGCCACGGCTCCTTTGAGGCATACCGTAGAGCCAAGCTATCGCTCACGGAGACTTTGTGTAGGAGATTAAAGAAGCACAGCATCATCGTCGCCAATGCTGACGACCCAGAGGCTCACCACTTCCTGAAGTGCGGAGCCGTGGACCAGCGTCCCTTCTCTCTCCGCGATGCTGAGCCGTACGAGGTGAAGGCAAACGGAGTGAAACTCACCTTCCGCGGCATGAGCATCGAGTCGGGGCTCCGGGGCGAGTTTAATATAAGGAACATCTTGGGCGCAGCTACCTGTGCTGAGGCTCTCGGCGTATCTCTCTCAGCTATTAAAGAGGGGGTGGAACAATTATCAATCATCAAGGGCCGAGTAGAATTCGTGAAGTTAAATGGCGAGACCGAGCAAGACTTCGACATAGTAGTCGACTATGCGCATACATCCGGCTCACTCACCGAACTCTACAAAGCCTTCGGCAATCAGCGCAAAATCTGCGTATTGGGCAACACTGGCGGCGGCAGGGATAAGTGGAAGCGCCCTGAGATGGCTCGCGTGGCTGACACCTTCTGCGACGACGTAATACTAACGAACGAAGACCCTTACGATGAGAACCCTGACAAAATCATCGAGGAGATGATGCCCGGCTTTAAACTCCACACTCCTGCCGTTGTCATGGATCGCCGCGCTGCCATAGCTGAAGCCCTAAGGCGCGCCAAGGGCGGCGATGCCGTGCTCATCACAGGTAAAGGCACCGACCCATACATCATGGAAGCAAATGGTAAGAAAACTCCTTGGTCCGACTACGAAGTGGCCAAAGAAGAGTTGGAAAAACTTTTGAATAAGAATGCCTGAACTGCCTGAGGTACAGACAACGGTCAATGGCTTGAATGCCACTGTACGAGGTAAAAAGATTGTTGACGTCTGGACCGACTACAAGAGCACGCACAAAATGCATCGCGGGAGCGTGAAGGAGGCTAAATTTTATAAAGAATTCTGCCAGAAGGTTACTGGCCAGAAGATTATTAAAGCCGAGCGCAGGGCTAAGAACATTTTGATACACCTTAGTGGCGGACACACTATCCTCGTGCATATGAAGATGACGGGACACTTCGTTTATGACAGGCCGGAGTATCCGCATGTGCGATTCAGCCTTAAGCTCGATAATGGCAAGACTCTCGCTCTCTCAGACATGCGCCGCTTCGCCAAGATAACGGTTATCGACACTAAAAATCTTGATACATCACTCCATCTTGGTAACATCGGCCCGGAACCGCTCGAAACATCCTTCACTTATCCCAAATTTAAAGAGCGCTTGCTCACGAAGCCCAAAGGCAAGATAAAGACCGTGCTCATGGACCCATCTGTCGTAGCTGGCATAGGCAACATATACTCCGATGAGATACTCTGGCGCGCGTGCGTGCATCCAGTATCTACAGTAAACAAAATCCCAGAAAAGAATTTGAAACTAATGTTCACTGCTATGAAGGAGACTCTCAATAAGGGTATAGACTTCGGCGGCGACTCCATGAGCGACTATAGGAACATCAAGGGTGAGCGAGGCGACTTCCAGAACCATCATGAAGCCTATAGGCGCACAAACCAAAAGTGCTCGAGAGACAAAGGAATTATAAAAAGATTAGTAGTTGGCAGCCGCTCAGCGCACTTCTGTCCCGTACATCAGAAACTATTTCAGTAATTGGTAGAGCGCTATGCCTGTTGCTACAGAGACATTTAAAGACTCCTTCTCCCCTTTCATCTCTATCTCTACTATCTCGTCCGACATATCTAGCGCTTCTTTAGATACTCCGTCCACTTCGTTGCCAATGATCAACGCAAAAGGTTCTAGGTGCTTGGTTCTAGGTTCTAGCTTTTGGGCCCGAGAATCTTGTTCAAGGGCGATGATTCTAAAATTTTGAGATTTAAGTTCTTCGATAACTGGTCCAATATCTTTGACATACTCCCACTCGAGCATATCCTCAGAGCCTAGAGAGACCTTGGCGAAGTCCGCGCGCTTGCGGCCAAAGCGGTCAAGCGGAGCAGGAGTTGTGCCTATTAGATAGACTTTTGAGACTCCGAGCCCCTCAGCAGTACGAAATATAGAAGCCGTATTCTCTACGCTCCGGAGATTGTCTAGGACTAAAATCATGCTTCTCATGGTCAGATTAGGACATGGTATCATTTGGGCATGCTAAATCCATTCCCCGAACTACTCAGTTACTCGACCTTGGCCCCTTTCATATTGAGAGTGGTCCTTGGGCTCGTCTTCCTCGACCTTGGTATTTTAAAGATAAAGAGGAAACACCTTAGTTGGCCAGCCCTGCTTGGCGCCATAGAAGTGATAGGGGCCATCATGCTCTTCGTCGGCTTCTACACTCAGATAGCCGCTCTCGCCATAGTTATCACCACAGCCACCGAGCTATATATAGAGTGGAAGGATTCTCAAGTACTGAAGGGTGACTTCGTCTTCTATCTCCTCCTCCTCGCTATCTCCCTCTCACTTCTACTCACCGGTGCCGGTGCCTTCGCCAGAGATATCCCCTTATAGTCTGTTTGTGGTCACGGATAGTTTTCTGCTGAAAACTTCCTCGACCCCGCCTCGCGCCGCCGCGCTCCGGCCAGCACAAACCGCAAAAAGCAGCTCAGGCTGCTTCTTTGTGTGTTTGTGCTCCCACATGGAATCGAACCATGATCAATTGCTTAAAAGGCAACTGCTCTACCACTGAGCTATGGGAGCGATACAGCTTAGATTAGGCTATTTCCTCGACGAAGTCGAGGTTGCTAGAGTGCCGTTCATGGTGAGGGCGGATATCTCGACTACCTTGTTCTCCGATGGTCTCCAGAGCACAGCGCGCTTGGCTATCGGGTATATGAGCACCTGGTCTCCAGCTTTTGAATTAATAAAGAAGGGTTGATTAACAAGCTTCGACGGATCGGAGACAGTTGCCACTGTTGGTACCTCACTCGAAGGAAGCACTGCGGCATATGAGACCTTCTCTACTATCTGCCTTACCTTGTCTTCGGCCGAGAGAGCTGGAGCGCGATAAATCTCTAGCTGCTTCAACATGAAGAACATGGAGACTAGGAGCAATACTACAAGGAGGGTCAGCGCTAAGGTGACACGGCGAACGTTCTTCGGCACTCGCTTGAAGAACTTATTATAGTAATCAATCATCCCCTACATTATGGGGCCAGACCGGGGTCAGAAGCAATGTCTAGAGTGGGTTCAGGAGTTGATGGAGTGTCTGAGGACTCTGGAGCAGGCTCTGTCGCAGGAGGCTCGCTCACAGTATCTGTAGTAGTGGCCTCCGGAGCAGAAGGAGGGGTCGTTATAGTCGCCGAACCCGCAGTGGAGCAGACACCCTGAGTCTTCACCATCTCTCCGTTCGTTACCTGGAGACAATATGTAGCGCCAGTAGCTGTATCTGTCATCTCAATGCCTTGCGTGACCTTCAAGGTAGCAGTCTCAACTCTTGTGAATATGCCGAGCGCGGCAGTAACCTTGCTGCCTACCCACTCAAGAGCATTCTGCAGGGCATTGTTAGGTGCCTGTGATATCTGCATAGAGCCCTCGAGAGAGGCAATCCTAGAAGCGAGGTTATCTATAGTCGGGCTATCGATGCGATCTGCATATACAAGGCCTGCGGTGAGCTTCGGAGTGATGATTTCTAGCCCTGCCATCAAGCGGTCAGTGCTTATCTCAGATATATAGCCTATTGTCGTCAGGCTGCCTTCCATAAGAGCAGCGAGAACATTCCTTGAGTCAGGTAATGCGCCGTTAACGGCGAGTCCTGGCAAATGCTCGGCTGATAATCCTGAGTAATAGGAATTCTTAACGAATATCATAATCTTCCCCACTCCTCCCCCCGAGTATCCCTCAAGAGCCTGGCCTATGACCACTCCGGCCTTGAGAGCCTTAGCACCTACGCCGGGAGTGGATGATAGCGATAGATAATCTCCGGCTTTGATAGCGCCGTTCTCTATAGTGACCTTGAGCGGCACGCGTCCTGCCAGAGCTATAGGCACATCGCCTGGGCGGTTCTCCGCATCTGGGCCCGAGCCTAATACGACGCCAGGCTTCGTAGAGACGACACCCATCATCTTATCCTTCTCGCCGAGTACAGCCTTAGCTACACCAATACCACTCACAACACTCACCACGTCTCCAGGCTCCAAAGCCTCATTAGCCTGGTACATTTCCGCCAAGTCGGAGTTGCCGATGAACGTGGACACTGACGATATGCGGCCTGTAGTGGAAGCGGTACACCAGCCATCGCTGTCAACACAGAGACCTCCCTTCAAAATGTTCAACCCCGAGGGCGTCTTACCATCACCTATAAGCACATACTGGCCAGTAGGTATGCCCATGCCGACTGCGGCAGTAAGACCGGTGGTTGTAGCGCCGAAGAACTGGATGGTAGATGTACCTGCGCTGTTGTTGAAGGACATCAGAGGATACGCGTTGGTAGCGGTGCTCGTGGCAATAACCCAGGCCTGGTCAGTGAGCTGGAGAGTGGTGGTGGAGCGGTTCAAGAAGTTCTGGAACCCGGCCTTGTAGTTCACCTGGTCAGTCGACACGTTACCGAAGTTCCCGGTTGTAGCAAAGAAGTTCGTTGTAGTCGCCTGCGTCGAAGTCGAGTTCTGGGTGAATAAGTTCTGAAGCGTTGTAGAACCAATAGCTAAGAAGTTCGTCGTGAATAAGTTAGTTGAAGTCGCGGAAGTGGTTGTGCCTTGGGATGCAAAGAAGGTCTGCAGCGTTGTAGAACCAATAGCCAGAAATGCCGTAGTGTAGAGGTTCGTGGATGTGGCTGAAGTGGTAGTGCCTTGAGCGGCAAAGAAGTTTTGCAGCGTGGTTGAACCGATAGCGAGGAAGTTGGTTGTAAATAAGTTAGTCGAGGTTGCCGAGGTCGTAGTGCCTTGAGCAGCAAAGAACTTCTGTAGGGTGGTGGAACCAATGGAGAGGAAGTCAGTGGTGTAGAGGTTCGTGGATGTGGCAGAAGTGGTTGTGCCCCTTTGAGCAAAGAAGTTTTGGAGAGTAGTGGAGCCTATGGCCAAGAAATCTGTTGTAAATAAGTTCGTGGATGTGGCAGAAGTGGTCGTTCCTCTCTGAGCAAAGAAGTTCTGAAGCGTTGTCGAACCTATAGCCAGGAAGTTCGTTGTGAATAAGTTGGTAGAGGTAGCGGAGGTTGTGGTCCCAGCAGTTGCGGTAAAGAGCTGCAGGGTCGTCGAGCCATTGGCCAAAAGGTTTGTGTAGTAGAGGTTTGTGGCCGTAGCGGACGTAGAGAAGAGGGCCTGGAAGGAGGAAGATGCAGTAACCAGAAGGTTTCCGGCGTATAGGTTCGTAGCAGTAGCTGACTGGACAAAGAGCTTTTGCAAGGTGGTGGAACCAATGGAGAGGAAGTCAGTGGTGTAGAGGTTCGTGGATGTGGCAGAAGTGGTTGTGCCTTGAGTTGAGGTGAATCTCTGCAGAGTAGTGGAGCCGACAACAAATAAATCCCCTGTTCCATTGAACGATGATGTGGCGGTAATGCCGAAGAAGGCGCTTCCGGCAGACAACACTGTCGAGGAAGAGTTGTTGAAAGTATTCAACAAGCTCCAAGAGTTGGCCGTTGTCGTCGAGAAGTTGAGAGAGAGAACGCTTGATCCGCTCAAGAGAAGCGGGTATGTGGCGGTGAAGCTAGCTGATGATACGGATGATGCTCCGACACAAACATTATTTATAGAGAAGCAACCCGTCGATATATTGAAGCCGTTTGATGCGGTAGTCGTTGCGCTCCCGAGTGTGAGCGCGCCGCTAATGCTGACTGTAGATGAGAAGGTCCCCGTGATAGATACGATGTCATCAAGACTTCTTGAGATGGAGCTTGATACGTTAGAAACATTTCTATCGCTCTGCTTAGATATCGTCTCGCGCATATTGCTGATGGCAGCTTGCAGAGCAGAAAACTTTTCTTGTATCAAAGGATCAATCCTATATGTCGACAGCGCGGCGGACGATATTGCGGCTGGGGCGGAAATAGTTTTGGCCGGAGCAATCTTAACTGGAACAGGTTTCGCCTGAGTAGCTGACTGTGTCGTCTCTACCAAAGTTCTCTCAGCTGGGTTCACTAAAGATTTAATGATTGAGAGAGCGGAGGCTGCAGTCTGCGTAGCGCTGTTCATCGTTTCGAAAGCGGCGGCTTTCAGATTCTCTGCCCCTCTCGTGATATTGGACACAATCTGCTTTGGCTCTACGACAACTACCTGACGGACAACTTCGTGATACGGCAGCGTAGGCAAGCTGGTGCTCCCGCCCACGGCTGCTATGAGAGCGCCAACCCTGCTCGCATCGAACTGAGCCGGATTCTTAAAAGTCTCAGCGTGTATAAGAGACGGCAGAAGAAGGATGGTGAATGAAGCGGCTGCAAAAGTTTTCCTGACGTCCATGAATATGTATTTGTCCTTTAATATTACAGGCCAAACGACATATTTTTGACAAAAAGAAAAATACTTTGTGGATACAGCGAGAAATCGCTGTGAAACGCAGTGTTAGATTGATAAAATCGTGCGTTCTAAAAGCGAATCTACAGTCGACTTCCCTCTTCTCGACTCATGGTAGCCCTTTACGAGCTTTAGCGAGAGATGTTCTAGCTCTTGGCTTTTCCAGTTTTTTAAAAAAGATTTCGACTTTTTGTATACAAATGGATTCAAACCAGCAACGAGAGCATCGTCGCATCTGTCTGACAAGATGAGCGACTTCACCCCCCACATCACTCTGTAAAATATTTCATCAGCAGTCATGCCAGAGGCCAAGGCCTTCTCATAAATCATCCACGCGTTGCGTTTATCGCGCGCGCCGATGGCATCAGTCAATGCGAAGATATTGAACTGCTCTTTAGGAGCAGAGAGCGGCGCGACAGATTCATCAGCGCCGATTAGGTCCACATCAACCTTCTCCCCAAAAAGATTCTTGCCGTAATATTCTTCCGCCATAAATTATTCTATTGAGTTCATATCGTTCCAATTTTTACCAGCATGCGCTTCGGCAACTATCGGCACGCCGTGCGTCTCCATGTCGCCGAAAACTTCCTCCATTATCTTTTTGAATTCTTTTGCAACGTCGCTTACCTTTTCATCGCGGACTTCGCAAACAATTTCATCATGCACCTGTAAGACTTGTCGCACATCCTTGCTCCAATTATTTTTTTCAATCCTGTCATTTATTTTTTTCATAGCGATTTTCACGATGTCCGCTTCCGTTCCTTGGATCGGCGCGTTCACCGCCATGCGCTCCGCTTGCGCGCGGATGTATGGCAACGGACTGCGCAGACCAGAGAAGTATCTTTTCCTTCCGAACATCGTCTCGGTGTACCCCTTACGCTCAGCATCCGATTTAACTTTGTCTAGATACGCAGCAAGCTCAGAGAAAGTTTGAAAATAATTATTGTAGAACTCTTGAGCCTCTTTGCGATCAGTCTTTAGATTCGCGCGGAGCGCATTTACTCCCATACCGAAGAGCACTCCGAAATTTATCGTCTTGGCTTTCACACGCATAGCCTTGTCGACTTCGTCGGCGCGGACCCCGAAGACTCTCATTGCGACTCCAGTATGAACATCAAGTCCTTCTTTAAATATCTCGATGAGTTTCGCATCTCTTGAGAGTATGGCGGCAATGCGGAGCTCGATTTGAGAGTAGTCGAGGGAGAGGAGGCTGTAGCTGTCTTCGGCGATAAAGGCCTCTCGTATGGCTCGCCCGAGCTCGGTCCTTATAGGGATGTTCTGCAGATTCGGATTCTGAGAGGCCATCCTGCCTGTAGTCGAGCCGGCTAATATGAAAGTAGAGTGGAGCCTTGAGTCCTTATCAAGCTGGCTTGGAATAGCGTCTATATATGTAGAGAGTAGCTTCTCTAGCTCCCTATACTCAAGGACATAACCGATAATCGGGCTTTTGTCCTTTATCTTCTCTAGCTCAGACTCCTTCGTAGAATAGCCTCCTGAAGCCGTTTTCTTCTGTCTCGGGCCTCCTAGGGCAAGCTTCTCGAAGAGGACTTGGCCTAGCTGCTTGGGCGAACCTATATTGAACTCCTCCCCAGCTAAGTCCCAGATTTTCTTCTCGAGCTTGTTACTCTCCTTACGATAGTCTTTCGCGAGCTTTGCCAAGGCCTCTTTATCTACCTTAACCCCGACGGCGTTCATCTTGTCGACCACGGGCATGAGAGGTTTCTCTATATCTTCATACACACTCCTCACCCCTCTCTTATCAAGCTCAGTATCAACAACCTGCCAGGCCTCTTTGGCCGTCTTCGCCTTGGTGAAAGCGAGGACGTCGTCCATGGTTGGGTTGGTCAGGTTCGAGTCTACTACCCAGAGAGCGAGCTCTAGCTCCTTGTCTTCGGCTACCTTCTCCTCCACTACTCCTTCTCTCTTCTCTTCTATTATCTTTTCTGGTTTATTTGCCTCTTTTTTATTATTCAGTAGATTTTTCACCCTCTCGACCATAGTGCGGAACTCTAACTTCCTATAAAGCTCGGTGACTACATCAAGGTCGAGAGTCTCGCGCCAGGGCTTCGGCAGCTTGAAGTTTATCGGAGCGTCGCGTCTTATAGTAGCGAGAGTCTTCGAGAAGAGAGCCTCCTCCTCGTTATCTAGGAGAAGATTTTTTATGCGCTCGCTTATGCCGGCCTTCTTATACTCATCACCCTTCTTCAAGGCTTTGTATATCTTCTCTACTGTGCCGAAGGTCTGGATGAGCTGTGTAGCGGTCTTCTCACCAATTCCGCGCACTCCGATGATATTGTCCGAGGGATCGCCACGGAGTCCTTTGTAATCAGGCAGGAGCTCGGGCGCGAAGCCAAAGCGCTCCTCCACCTTCTTCTCGTCATAGAGCACGATGTCAGTGAGTCCCTTGCGCAGAGTGTAGACCAGCACGCGCTTGCCATCGACGAGCTGCATGGTGTCCATGTCCCCCGAGGCGATGACTATCTCCATCTCCTTATCTTTCTTTAGGTCCTCGACTATCGTGCCAAGCACATCGTCCGCTTCAAAACCTGGGCACGAATATATGGGTATTCCCCAAGCTATGAATACATCTTTAGCTCGCTCGAGCTGGAGAGCCAGGTTCTCATCTATCTTCTTGCGAGAGCCCTTGTAAGCTTCGTAAGCCTCGTGGCGATGCGTCTTCTCCGGCAAATCGAAAGCTGCCGCCATGTACGTGGGTGATAAGTCAGAGATGAGCTTAACGAGCATGGTCGAGAGACCATAAAGAGCGCCTGTGGGCTCGCCCTGTGCCGTAGCAAACTCCGGCAGAGCGTGATAAGCCCTGTGGATTATGGCGTGAGCATCAAGGAGTACTAATCTCGATTTTGCGGGTGGTTTCGTCTTCATGAGTGAATACTATATGTATAGCATCTTCGGGCAGAATTGACCCGACCTTCTCTGCCCACTCTACTAAGACCAGATTACTGGGCTTTTTCACTATATCTCGCCAGCCAAGATCTAGGAGTTCCCTCTCGCTTTCTAGCCTGTAGGCGTCTATATGCACAAGGTGTTGCCAAGGCTTGCCGCTTAATTCATATATCTTCTCGATGAGGAAGGTGGGGCTCTGTATAGGGTCGTGTACTCCCAAGCACTCTCCTATATATTGTGAGAAGGTGGTCTTCCCGCTCCCTAGGTCGCCGTCGAGAGCTATAACCAAAGCGTGGTCTCGGGCGGAGAGAGACTCTACCAGCTCTATTGCGACTCGCTTAGTGTCCAGAGGAGATTTGGATACATAGTTCATGTAAATACTATAAACGAAAAGGGCGGAGAATTCTTCCTAAAGAATTCTCCGCCCTTGGTATTCAGTTCTCGCCACTTCTCTTGCGGGCCTTCTTGGTACAGGTCGCGCCATTTGGCGAGTCGAGCTTGTCGACCGTGAGGAGCTTCTGGTGCCCGGAGTAGTATGTATCGACGCCCCAGGGACCGTGCTCAGCGAGGCCGATCTCCTCTCCGCGAGAGTCATACGCCTTCACCACGACGTGCATCCAGTAGCCGTAGTCTCCAGCGCCCATTGGCCGGCGGATCTCGACCGTATGCGACGAGTCCTGCAGGATTATCGTCGCCGTCTCGAGCGTCGTGTGGTCGATGGTGAAGACAGCGATGGCAGGTGCGCACTCGTTCGAGACGAGGAGCACGATGTGCTGGCGCGATAATGGTGAAATGTTCCTCGGCGCCTGCACGTCACGTCCGCTCTGGGGCACCCACTTCGCGCCCGTAGCGCAGCCTGTGAGAGCCACAAGCCCAAGCAAGTAAAGAATCTTTTTCATCGGAATGGCTCCGTTGAGGGTCTACATATTATTATACACCCATGTTTTGATTATGTCAAGGGGCAGTAAAGGCAGGGTGAGGCCGTATAATAGAGCCATGGTAGTCTTCGACGAAGAGAAGCAAAATGAGCGCATAGACTTTCTCCACAAGAAAGAGGAGGAGGAATTGGCCAATGCCCTTTCGGCCAAGTATGGCATCCCCTACTTGGACCTCACTGCGCATCCTATAAATATCGACGCGCTCCGAGTTGTGAAGGAGGATGACGCTCGGGCCGCCTCGCTCGCTGTCTTCAACCAAACAGATAAGAACATTGATGTCGGTGTGCTCTCTCCAGATGATGCCTTGACCCAAGCGTCTATCGCCCAATTCAAGGAGCGCGGATACATCCCCTCTCTCTACCTCGTATCGCACGTATCGCTAAAGAGAGTCTGGGACAGATACAAGGACCTTTCGTATTCCTTCGAGACCAAGTCTGGCGCGCTCGATATATCGAACGACGAGATACTCGAAGCGGTGAAGAAGGTAACGAAGCTCGCTGACGTGGAGAAGGAGATTCAAGGAGTGCTCGGGCAGAAGAAGGTCTACCGCGTCTCTAAGATACTTGAGATAATCCTGGCTGGCGGCATTAGCATGAAGGCCTCAGACATACATATAGAACCCGAAGAGAACGACATCCGCCTGCGATACAGGCTCGACGGCGTGCTCACCGATATACTCAGGTTCGACAAAGATACCTTCGAGCTCCTCCTCTCGCGCATAAAGCTAGTTTCGAATGTGAAGTTGAATGTGAAGGATAAGGCCCAGGACGGACGCTTCACTATTAAATTGAAAGACGATGCCATAGAGGTCCGCGTATCACTCCTCCCAGGACCGAACGGCGAGTCGGTAGTGCTCCGTGTCCTCGTGCCAGACTCTATCAATGTGCCTCTGGAGAACTTGGGCATTCATCCAAAGCTCCTCACTATATTGCAAAGAGAGATATCGAAGCCTAACGGCATGATACTTACCACTGGTCCTACAGGGAGCGGCAAGACCACTACCCTCTACGCCTTTTTGAAGAAGATCTACAGTCCCGAGATCAAAGTCATCACCATAGAGAACCCGATAGAGTATCACCTAGCTGGCATCGTCCAGACCCAGACCGACGACGAGAAGGGGTACACCTTCGCTGAGGGTCTCCGCTCCGCGCTCCGCCAGGACCCTGATGTCATCATGGTCGGCGAGATAAGAGACCACGAGACTGCCGAGACGGCTGTGAACGCCTCACTCACCGGACACTTGGTGCTCTCGACCTTGCACACCAACAACGCGGCAGGCACCTTCCCCCGCTTACTCGACCTCGGCGTGAATCCTAAAGTCATCTCCTCCGCAGTTTCCGTCGCCATCGCTCAGCGCCTAGTGCGCAAGCTCTGTGACAATTGTAAGAAGGAGGTGGCTTTAACTCCCACTGACAAGACGCTCGTAGATAAAGTATTGGGCGGAATCCGCGACAAGTCTTACATGGAAGGCGTCCAGACAGACAAAGTCTGGGAGCCTGTCGGCTGCGAGAAGTGCAACGGCTCGGGCTTCAAGGGACGCATAGGAGTCTTCGAGGTCATCCTCGTAGACGAGAAGATAGAGAAGGCTGCCGTGAACAACCCCTCCGAACGCGACATCGAAGCGGCATCGCTCGACCAGAACCTCCTAAACCTCGTGCAAGACGGCGTTATAAAAATCCTGCAGGGCCAAACCTCTCTCCCAGAACTCAAACGCGTCGTGGATCTCTCCGCTCTAGACTAAAGAACTCTGACACAGGTTTGATATAGGGGCAAAAGCGTGTTTATAAAAGGAAAACACCTTGCGGCAAAGGTGGTAAAATGAATAATGGGTCGAGGTGAGAGCAAGCGCTCCAGAGCGTACATCTCCAAGCAATAAGCATAACCTATGAGGATAGCGGCAGTACCGGCAAGCCGGACCACGTACGTCCTTAAGGAGACGCTCAAAGCCCGCGAAGGCATTGCTTAGAGATGTATGACCTGGAACAGGGACGAAAAGAGACTGACTCGTTCGACCTATACCCTAGCATAGAATATTTTTTATGTCAAGCCCTAAAAATAAGATGGAGAAAACCGAGAAGACAGCCGCAAAACCCTCTCACGACAACTCATACCTCGATACCGAGCTCCGCCCCTCACGCTGGGACGACTATGTAGGGCAAAAGTCTATTAAAGATAACTTGCGCATCCTCCTTGGCGCAGCCGCCGAGCGCGGCACCCCGCCTGAGCACATACTCTTCTATGGACCGCCTGGACTAGGCAAAACAACTCTTGCTCACCTCATAGCCAAGGAGACTGGCAGGCAGATGAAGGTGACTTCAGGCCCAGCTATAGAGAAGGTGGGCGACCTCGCGAGCGTGCTTACGAACCTCGCTCCGGGAGACATCCTCTTCATCGACGAAATACACCGTTTAAATAAAACCATTGAGGAAGTCCTCTACCCTGCCATGGAGTCAGGCACTTTAGACATCATCATCGGCAAAGGGCCGAGCGCTCGCACTATACAGCTCGAGCTCCCAGCCTTCACCATGCTTGCTGCAACCACGCGCGTGGCCATGATCTCTTCCCCACTGCGCTCACGCTTCTCTGGAGGGACCTTCAGACTCGAGTTCTATACTGAGCCGGAGATTGAGGAGATTATCAAGCGCTCTGCAAGGATACTTGGGGTCAAGACCGCTAAGGGCGCGGAGAAGGCTATCGCCAAGCGAGCGCGCTTTACCCCGCGAACCGCAAACTACTTCCTAAAGCGCGCTCGCGACTATGCACAGGTGAACAAACGAGACTTAGATGAGCAGACTGTTGAAGAAGCCCTCGAACTCCTTGGTGTCGACCATGTAGGACTCAATCCTTCAGACAGAAAGCTCTTAGAAACCTTGGCGGATAAATTCAACGGCGGACCAGTCGGCCTCGGCACTATAGCTGCCGCTCTCTCAGAGGAGGAGGCCACCATTGAGGAGTTCAACGAGCCATACCTCATCCAGATGGGCTTCATCGAGCGCACACCCCGCGGCCGCGTCCTATCAGCGAACGGCTACGCCCACCTCGGCAAAAAAGCTCCCAAGAACCTCCAAGAGAAACTTTTATAAAAAGAAAACACTTCCCTGTTTGTTGGGAAGTGCGAATGTCACTAGTCTTTGGTCAAACGGATCTGGTGTACTGCTAACTTAATTGAGATTTCTACTCGTCCTCGTACTGGTTGAAGTACTCTTCGCTCCATTTGCTGTAGCAAACATCCCCGCAGAAGAATTTGCTGCCATCGTGGACTTTCCTACCCTCCTCCATTCGATAAAGATACTGGATGATCATATTGTGACCTATACAGATATCCTTACCGCACGATTCACAGCCTTCTTTCGGTGAAAATCTCGCCTTTACATCCTTGGTCTTCCCAAGCAAGATGTTCGGCATTCCGCATCACCCCCTCCGTTAGTTCTTAGTTAATTCTACTCTTAAAGTTCCTGTTTGTCAAGTAGCGGAATGTGGGCTAAAATAAGCTCAAATGAGCGGGCACAACAAATGGTCGAAGATCAAGCGGCAGAAGGGGGCTACGGATGCGGCTAAGTCGAAGATGTTTAGCAAATTTGCCAAGCTCATATCGACGACCTCGCGCGACGCCAAGGGTGACGTAAACTCCCCTAGCCTCCGAGCTGCCATAGAGAAGGCGCGCGAGTACAACATGCCAGCGGACAACATTGAGCGCGCGGTGAAGAAGGGTGTGGGCGGCGGCGAGGAAGCTCTCGAAGCTATTACTTATGAGGCTTATGGTCCCGGAGGCTCGGCTCTCGTCATAGAAGCTCTCACCAGCAATCGCAACAAGGCAGCCCAGGAGGTGAAGCACGCTCTAACATTGAATGGCTTCGAACTCGCTACCCCCGGCTCGGCGCTGTGGGCATTTAGAAAAGAGAATATGGAGTGGAAGCCAACCATGACCGTGCCGCTGTCTGAAGAGGATTCGTCTGTGCTAGAGAAGTTAATGAACGACTTGGAAGAAAATGATGAAGTCCAAGAAGTCTATACAAATGCCGAGTAAGTCTAGCAGTAGGACCATAGGAATTGACCCTGGCTTCGACAGATGCGGCGTGGCGATACTTGAAGGCACTAAGTCGAAGCAAACACTCCTCTTCTCCACCTGCATCATGACTGACAAGAAGCAGGCTCACGAAGACCGCCTGCTCACTCTTGGAAGCGAGCTCGCGAGCATAATTAAGAAGTGGAAGCCCGAATCTCTCGCAACAGAAAAACTCTTCTTCAACATTAACGTCCGCACAGGTATCAAAGTTGCCGAAGCAAGAGGCGTCATCCTCTACGAAGCGGCGCGAGCACGACTAGATGTGTATGAATATAGCCCTCAAGACGTTAAGATCGCCGTGACTGGATATGGCAAGGCTGACAAGCGCCAAGTGGAGGATATGACTCTCCGAATCCTCGGTATGAAGCAGGCTCCAAAGTATGACGACGAGACCGATGCTATTGCATTGTGCATAACTCATCTTGCGTCGGCTTAGAGCATCTGGTACAAATAAGCACGTTAAAGCCAGATAAATATAGAGACAAATATAAAAATGAACGACGACCTCACAAATGACGACCCTTTAGTGCCCCACGATGACCCGATAGAGGACGACGAGCTCGACGCCGATGCCGTAGTCGACCCCTTGAAGACTCCCCACCTAGACCCAGACGAGGAAAGCCTCGAGGACTTGGCTGAAGCGGAAGAGGAGGAAGAGGGTCTCGACCTCGACGACGAGGACGGAGGCTTCTAGGACAGAGTCAGCTTGACGAAGCGGTGTTTGCCCACGCGGTAGACGCCGCTTTTCATTTCCGTATCTATTGAGTCAACCTTCTCCCCTGCTTCCGTCTCAATAGCACCTGCCTCAACGAGACGCCTGAGCTCGCTCACAGATAGACCGAGCGTCTCTGAGAGATCGCGGAGTTTGGAACCGGACTTTATGGATATATCCTCTGCGCTGCCAGGCTTTAAGAAATTATTTGCCGC
Organism: Candidatus Parcubacteria bacterium; assembly: GCA_019661785.1. GTDB lineage: Bacteria > Patescibacteriota > Minisyncoccia > Phycocordibacterales > Zambryskibacteraceae > JAIFWN01. The sequence goes on from JAIFWP010000002.1 coordinate 66,593, forward strand.
TTCCTCGGCTGCTTCCTTGCTATTAAGATCTGAAACGATTTGAAAAGCTAGTTGTTTCTTGAAGGTCATTGGGTTCTCGCCATTTTTCATGGCTTCATCTATTTTCACAACCTCGGCCATAGGGATTCTCGTCAAAACTTCGAAGCATTTCACAATGACCTCGTCAGGAAGAGACATCATCTTGCCATAGAGGTCTCCGGGCTTGTCGGTGAGAGCGATGGCATTGCCTTCAGACTTTCCAATCTTGTTGCCGCTTGCATCAGCGAGGAGCGGAGTCGTCATAACAAACTTATCCTTCCCCTTCATCGCCTTCATGAGAGTCCTTCCGAAAAGCATGTTAAAGGTCTGGTCACTTCCACCGATTTCCAAATCCACGTCCATGGCCACCGAGTCATAAGCCTGCAAGAATGGGTACAAGGCCTCTCGCATGTTGAGTTCGCTGCCTTGCTTAATCCTTTCTTGGAACAAATCCCTCTCGGCCAACTGCTGCCAAGTGAAGTTCCCAGCAATATTAAGAAAATCAGCAAGTTTCAAATCATTGAGCCAATCGCCGTTGAAAAGGACCTCGACAGGATTGTCACCGTCAAAACGGACAATCTTTGATGCTTGCTTCACATAATTTGTGGCGTTGGCCCTGAGCTCATCACGAGTGAAAAATTTCTCCCGACCCGTCTTCTTGCCCGAAGGGTCTCCGGCCTGTCCTGTACCATCGCCAATTACGAAAATGACATGGTGTCCTGCATTCTGCCAATCAGAGAGCTTTCTAAGCCCAACCATGTGCCCTATATGAAGCTTGTCTCCAGTTGGATCAAAGCCTTGGTAGAGGCGGAGCTTCTTGCCAGTCTCGAGCACCTCTTCAAGAGCCTCGCGAGACGGGTAAATCTTGTCTACCCCGCGAGAAAGGAGTTCTTGTACGTCTTTAGTCATTGAGCCAACTGTAGCATGCTAAAATGAATTTATGAACCCCTTCCGAGGCGAGCGCCGAAGCCCGAATAAGCGCCAAAATCTCGTTTTCCTGGGCCTTTCCGGGCTCTTGTTCGTGGCTGGACTAGTCTTCCTCTGGGTAGCAACGCTCAAAATCCCCGATCTCTCCGACCTCACGACAAGGAGAGTAGCCCAGTCGACCAAAATTTACGACCGCACAGGCACTATTCTTCTCTACGACCTCGGACAAGACATGCGCCGCACCCTAGTACCCTTTGAGGACATCTCACCGGACGTAAAGCGGGCTGTGGTGTCTATAGAGGATAAGAACTTCTACACCCATGGAGGCATAGACCTAGGAGCCATGCTCCGCGCAGTTTTTGTCGATGTCTCGTCGCTATCCTTCTCTCAAGGCGGCTCGACCATAACTCAGCAGGTGGTGAAGAACTCCATCCTCACGAACGACAAGTCCATCACGAGGAAGTTGAAGGAGTGGGTCCTCGCCCTAAAGCTCGACAATGCGCTCAGCAAAGATGAGGTATTGAACTTATATCTCAACGAAATCCCTTTCGGCGGCAACTTGTACGGAGTAGAGGAAGCCTCTATGAGCTTCTTCAACAAGCACGCTAAGGATGTGGACTTGGCCGAGTCTGCTTATCTCGCCGCTATCATCAACGCTCCTACTTACTACTCTCCTTACGGCTCGCACACAAGCAACCTCGAGGACAGAAAGAACCGAGTATTGAAAGAGATGCTCGACCAGAAGAGCATCACTCAGGAAGAGTACGACGCTGCGAAGTCGCAAGTGGTCGTCTTCAGCCCCAAGGAGAACACTGGCGGCATCAAGGCTCCGCACTTTGTCTTCTTCGTCATCGACTGGCTGCGTGACCGCTACGGCGAGGATGCGCTGCAGAACGGAGGCCTCAAGATAACTACCACTCTCGACTACGACATCGAGTCCAAGGCCGAGGCTCTCGCCAAGAAGTACGGCGACATCAACCAAGCGCAATTCAACGCCAACAACAACGCCATCGTGGCCATAGATCCGAAGTCAGGAGATATCCTTGCCATGGTCGGCTCGAGAAACTATTTTGACCAAAAGATTGGAGGCAACTTCAACGCCGCTACTGGGCACCGCCAGCCAGGCTCTACCTTCAAGCCCTTCGTCTACTCAGTCCTCTTCGACCGAGGCTATACTCCGGACACAATACTGTGGGATGTGCCAACTGAGTTCTCAACCGACTGCGCTTGGAACGACTTCAATGATACAGACCCGACTAACAAGTGCTACTCTCCTCAAGACTATGATGAGAAGTTCCGCGGCCCCATGAAGATACGCGACGCGCTAGCCCAGTCGATAAATGTCCCCGCCGTCAAAGCTCTATACCTCGCTGGCATCCAAAGCGCCATCGACCGAGCCAAGGACATGGGCATCACAAGCCTTACCAACCCTGCACAGTACGGACTCACGCTAGTCTTGGGAGGCGGCGAAGTATCCCCGCTTGAGATGGTCTCGGCTTATAGCGTCTTTGCTAACGACGGCGTGAGGAATCCCTATAACCCAATATTGAAAGTTGAGGATGGCAATGGCCAGGTCCTTGAGGAGCACACTCCTTCGCCTATGCGCGTACTGGAGGCTGACACAGCGAGGAATATCTCTGACATCCTCTCGGATGCCGTTGCCCGCCTGCCGGCTTATGGCGCAGGCTCTCCCCTCACTATCACCGATCGCCCTGTGGCGGTGAAAACCGGTACGACGAACGACTCTAAGGACGCTTGGATAATAGGCTACACGCCTAATATCGCGGTCGGAGCCTGGGTCGGCAATAATGAGAACACCCCCATGGTCAAGAAGGTGGCCGGACTCATCGTAGCTCCTATGTGGCGCGCGCTGATGGACCAGATACTGCCGAATCTCCCTGTAGAGACCTTCCCTGCTCCGCCGCCGGTCGACCAAACTATAAAGCCAATACTGCGCGGCGACTGGTCGACTGGCGGCGTCCACTCAATACTCTACTGGGTAGACAAAACAAACCCCCTTGGTCCGCAACCTTCTAACCCAGGCAGAGACTCTCAGTATTCAAATTGGGAGAACGCCATCCAATCATACGTAAGCACTCACGGATTCAACCAGCCACAAGCCGTTCCACAGCAGCAGCAGCAAGTCTTGCCAGTCACTCCCAACTACTACCCCGGCTATCCATACCCTATATACCAAACTCCCGGAGTGACGACTCAGTAAACTATCTTCTTAAAATTTATCTTCGTTTCAAGCCTCGCTTGGGAGAGTACCTTCGCTTCCTCTAGCTTGATGCTGTTCCTCTTAGTTGGGCTCGTTTTTATCCGCAGAGTGTCATTCTTCACACTTATGTCTTCAAGCCTTATGTCGAGCCCTGTAGCGTCTTTGACGCACCTAGCCACAATCTCCCTCGTCTCCACATCTCGCCCGAGTGAGCGCTTAAAGCGATTTAGGAGATTATCGAGCCCTTCCATTAGCGATTCATCGGCATGAGTAGGTAGCGGAAGCTCTTATCCCCTACGCCTTCGACGAGTATGGGTTTGCCTTCTCCGGCAAAGGAGAGCGCGAGGCTATCCGATGGAGTTGAGCCGAATCCGTCGGTCAGGTATCTATGGTTAACGCTCACAGCAAGCTCCCCGCCTTCAAGCGCAGCAGGGACCAGGTAGGTGTTCTCCCCAACGTTTTGGTTCTTAGACTCTATCTCGAATTGATTCTTCTTTGGAGCTAGAGAGAGCTTCAGCTGGTTGAAATTATCGGTGAAGACGAGTGCAGTCTTGAGTGAGGTTATGAGGTCCTGCTTTAGGACTATGGCTTTAGCCACGCTCACACTCGGGATAATCTGTTTATAGTCTGGGAAGGTGCCGTCAATAGTCCTTGAGGTTATGTATATGTTCTCCGAGCGCAGAGCTATCTGGTTGTCCTCGATAGTGATGGATACATCGGTGTCCAGACCGTCTAGAATCCTTATAATCTCGACGGCGTTCTTCTGCGGGATGAGGATTTGGGTGAAGTTAGGAATCTTCTTCACCTTGACCTTCTTCTCCGCAAGGCGGAAGGAGTCCGTAGCGACGAAGACAAGACTCTCGGCATCGTGCAAGAGACAAATCGACGATAATTCCGGCTTCACACTGCCCGTAGCTGCCGCGTAGATGACCGCACGAAGCCCTTGGACGAGATCTTTGGCCGGTAATGAGAAGTTGCTCCCTCCCCCTATCTCCGGGATGATAGGGAACTCCTCAGGAGGCAAGGTCATAACTTTGGAGTGGACGCTCGGGGTGTCGAGAGAGAGCGTCTGGCCGTCTGAAGATAGGGTGATGTTCTTCTCTCGGGTGAGCGACCCGAGGAGAGAGGAAAATACTTGTGCTGGCACCACCAAGTGTCCCTCCTCAAGCACCTTCACAGGCAGATGGATAGATATGCCGAGGTCTAGATTCGTGGCTCTCACGGTGAGTATGGCGCCAAGAGCCTCAAGTGAGAGGCCTGATAGCACAGGCAAGGTTGGGTTCCTTTGAGCAACCTTCTCCGCTCTCTGGATGGCTTCCACAATCTTCTCCCTAATTGCTTCTATTTTCATATATAAATACTTGTTACTACTACTAGGGGTGTGGATATGTGGAAAACCTGGATAACCCTTAATGTTGAGCTTAAAACATCGGAAGCGAAAATGAAAGGACGGGGATAGCTCGGGCTCATTGGGGATGGTTTTGCGTTCATGATGAGTTTATCCGCTGTTATACACAGCTACTACACAACCAAAAGGTTCCTAATCTGGGATAACTCTTGGCCTAGGAGCTGGTCTTGCTTTAGGTCCTCCTTTATCTTCTCGCACGAGTGGATGACCGTGGTGTGGTCGCGGCCGCCGAGCTTCTCCCCTATGGATGGATATGAGATGTTGAAGTCCTCCCTCAGGATGTACATGATGATTTGGCGGGGCTTGATGACCTCCTTTCTCCTGGTCTTCTCATAGATGCTGTCTTCCTCGACAGAGTAGAACTCAGAGATGATCTTCACTATGTCTTTGACCGCCACGGCGCGCTTAGGCTTCTGGTTCGACTTCACCAGGTTCCTTACATCTGTCACAGATATCTCGCGGCCCTTGAGCTGAGCGTGAACGATAAGAGTGTTGAGAGCTCCTTCGAGGTCGCGGATGTTCCCTACTACGGTGTGGGCTAGGTAGTCGATGACTTCTTGCGAGAGGACCATGCCGTGCGTGCGAGCTTTAGCCGTGAGGATGGCAATGCGAGACTCCTGGTCTGGCTGGGGGATGTCGATAATCATGCCGGCAGACATGCGGCTCTTAAGCCTGTCCTCGAGTCCTTGGATGAAGTGCGGATGCTTGTCGGAAGAGAAGATGACCTGCTTGTTGTTGTCGTAGAGGGTGTTGAAAAGGTGGAAGAGCTCTTCCTGGAACTTCTGCTTCTCCGAGAAGAACTGGATATCGTCCATGATGAGGACGTCGTACTTGCGGTACTTCTCCTTGAAGATGCTCATCTTCTGGTTTTGGAGGGCGTTCATGCAGTCTTGTCCGAAGCGCTCCGAAGTCATGTAGAAGACGCGCTTAGAGGGGCTTGTGGCCTTCACGTGGTTTCCTATCGCTTGGATGAGGTGTGTCTTGCCGTGGCCAGTGGAGCCGTAGATGAAAAGAGGATTGTACATGAGGCCGGGAGACTTGATGACTGCTTGGGCTGCCGCGTGAGCCAGCTCGTTGAAGGGGCCGATGACGAAGGTGTCGAAGGTGTAGCGGGGGTTTAAGTTGTCCTCTTTGTTCACATTGGTCTCAGGCAAAGGCAGGCTGGTCATGCCGGCGGCTTGAGACTTATCATCACGGGCGTCTCGCCTCTTAGGCTCGTCGCGGTTGATGGCGTACTCTATGGCGTGTATGGTGTGGTCTCGCTCGCGGAGGAGTTTTAGGATGGTAGCGTGGTACCTAGCCTGGAACATGTCGCGAGCGAAGGCGTTCGGCACGGAGAGAATCATGGTGTTCTCGTCGCGTTTGACTATGTGGGTATCCTTGAACCAGGTGGCGAAGGCCGGTTTTGACACAGCAAGCTCTACTTCTGCCAATATGCTGTCCCAAAGTTGTCGATAGTCCATATGAGTTTAGAAAGACGCTAGTAGTATATCCTTCGAATCGAAATACCCGAAACTTGTTCAAACCGTGAAAATTGTTTATAATGTGTTCATAACCTGTTGACGAACAATGTCTACAACATACCAACCAAAGAAGCGCAAGAGAGCCCGCTCGCACGGGTGGAGGAAACGAGCCGTATCTAGCGGTGGACGCCGCACGGTCGTCGCTCGCCGCCGCAAGGGGCGCAAGCGCTTGACTGTCTAATGCTTTCGAGGGGTAACAGGATTCCTAGGAGACTCTTCTCCCCCATACTCTCGAGTCGGAGCTTCAAAAACTCGCTTCATTTCACTCTTCGCATAGGAGAGTCCAGCGTTAATGTGCCCAGAATCGCAGTTTCCGTGTCTAAAAAGGTCGCTAAGGGCGCCGTAGAGAGAAATACGCTCCGTCGGAGGGTCTACGCAGTCTTAAAAGACGAAATCAGAGGACTTAAGGCGGGCCTCTATCTCTTCGTGGCGAAAAGAGGAGCCTCTGGCATGAAGGGCGAAGCGCTCAAGAAAGAGGTGCTAGAGCTTCTCAATTCAGTTCAAAGGGCATAAGATTAGTCTCATGTCGTATTTGTACCACCACTTCCTTGTTGCTCCGATATATAACGTATTGGTCTGGCTTCTCAATGTACTCCCCTTCTCCGATGCGGGGCTCGCTATCATCATCATCACAATCCTCGTCCGCCTTATCCTATTCCCGCTTTCGAAGAAGGCCGTGACCGCTCAAGTGGAAATGCAAAGAATAGCTCCCGAGCTTGAGAATATAAAAACCAAGTACCAGGATGACCAGGAGGAGCAGGCCAGAAGAACCTTGGCTTTGTATAAAGAGAGAGGAGTGAACCCCTTCTCCGGCATTCTTGTGCTCGTGATACAGCTCCCAGTCATCTTCGCTCTTTACAGAATCTTTTTGTACACCGGTTTTCCGAAGATAGACTCGACCATGCTCTATACCTTCATCCATGTGCCAGCACAGGTGAGCTCAGTCTTCCTTGGGCTAGACCTGACAGAGAAGAGCGCTATCCTTGCTTTGCTCGCGGCTGTTGCCACTTTCTTCCAGATACGCTTGGCTACAGTTAATCTGCCAAAGAAGAGCGGCAAGTCTTCGTTCGGAGATGATCTCGCAAAGAATATGCAAGCTCAGATGAAATACTTTCTCCCGGTGCTTGTCTTCTTCATCGCTTATAAGATTTCAGGAGTCATTGCTCTCTACTGGCTTACCACAAACCTATTTACCATCGGCCAAGAGATAGTCGTGCGAAGGAAGCTTAAGGTATGAGCTTAAGAGCCCAGAGGGAGAGGTCGGATTTATTTATAAAGAAGAGGTAATCCTCGCTAGGGCTTAGGAACGGCTTCTCTACATCTATGTCGGTATGGAAGTCAGTGCTTGGGTCCGCTAAAACATCTGTCGAGTTTGTTGTCACATCTATCCTCCACACTCTATCGGCGAAGCTAGTTAGGCCCTTGTACCACAAGTCAGGCTGACCACTTGGGAATCCGCCGCTCGGCGCGCCGCAGTAGACAGTGGAGGAGGACTTCACGCTCCAGGCGCACTTCTCTGGCAAGGTGTTTGGGAATAAGGTGGTCGAAGCTTTCGATGAGAGGTTCAATATAGAAAACGTGTTCGACCCATCACTCTCGTAGGCAAAGAGCGCCCGCTTGCCGTCTGGGGAGAGGTTTGCAGTGAGTCCTAGGAGAGGGCCAAGTACCTTTGTCATAGCGCCGGTCGAGAGATTCAAGGTATAAGCATATCCTAGGGCTTGCTCGGAGGCCTTGGTATAAATGAGAGCCGTTGAGGCATTTACAGGCACAAGGCGCCAGTTAGTGAACGGCATCGTGAAAAGGGTTTTGGGCTTCTCCCCGAGGAAGCTAGACAGGGCTAGAGCGCCTGTGTCATCGAGGACATACAAGAGATTGCCGTTAGGCATCACGGCAAGTTCGTCCACGCTGCCGCGGAGCAAGGTTGCTGTCTCGGTGTATAAGTTTGATGTAGAGGTGGACTTCGGGGCTATAAGAGTGATAGATGCGTTCTTCACTACATCATGCCCCTCGTCGAGTGAGCGAGCCACAAAGCCGGATGCATCGCCTTTCCACAGCGCCTCATATACCTTTGGTATAGTCGTGTTCGCTATCTGCTGCTTCTCAAGAGTGGCAAGGTTTATTTCAAGTACATGTCCTGTGGCGCGGTCGACGTAGCGCACAAACGTGAGGCCGTTCTTCGCAAAGCTCACGCTGCCTGCTACCGGGGCGTCCGAGAGTTTGAAGAGCTTGGCCAGAGGCTTGCCATCTGCTCCCAAGCCGGTTTGTGTCCCATCGTCATCATTTGAACCATCATTTGTCACAGGATTGCTAGAGCCATCAGGAGATGTGCCGAATGGCAGACTATTGATGATAGTCGATACGACTGGGGACTTGCCGCCCAAGAGGAAGTACAAGACAGCCGTACCGGCAATGAGGACTAGAGGTATAGAAATGAATAGGGCTCGTCGGGACATGTTAGATTCTTACTCTTATGCCTTCAGGGATATTGCCGAAGCAAGTGAATTTGCTTTTGTAGCTCGCCAGCTTGGCGCTAGTCATAAATGAGTTATAACGAGAGCTATTGCAAATGAGGTGATATTGAAAGTCGACATTGCCTGTGACCTGAAGGTCTCTTAGGAATCTTGCTACCTGAGTCTCAGTCGTATCTGGCGTAAGGCTAATGTCAATACAGCTTCCAGCTTGAGACAAGTCTTTTGTGTTACAAACAGTCAATGGCGTTGTAGATGTGGCAAAAGGAAAGGCCGCGCTTATCTCCCATGGGACGGCCACATACTCTCCTTTGGCATCGTCTATCGCGTCACGGACAACACTCACTTTAGACCAGAAGGCCAAGAGCCGATCATTCAAGGTTTTCTGTACGTAACACGGGTTATTGGTGCAGGCGTTTGAGTCTATCGGGATTATCGCTGCGATGGGCACGCAATTATTGGTGCAGCCTAATTCGGCCGCAGTTTTAGTTGCTAGGCTTCCCTTGATTGCCTGGCCTTGCTTGACTGGCTGCAGGGCAAACTGGATATTAACTAGGCCTGGATTCACTGTATTAAGTATCGTGTAGGCGCTTATGGCCAAAAGCAGCCCGATGAGAGCGTTTTGTATAGTCTCTTTGGCGGAGGATTTGCCGCTGAAGGCATCTGTCGACATGTACTGTATGCCGCCAATGATAATGCGTATGACTGCCAATCCGCCAGCGATAGCGATGATGAGCTTTATCATGGCCGGGATGTACGTGCTCACATCTATAGAGCCGACTATGTCCCCGCCTTTTCCTAGGGGAAGTTTTTCAAGGAGGGTGTAATCAGCCGCGTGGAGATGTGTGATAAGGAAGGAGAGCATGTTAGAAGCTGTTCTGCTTGCCAAATTGTACCAGGAAACTCTTGTCGAGCGGCTGCACGAGGGCAGATTTGTTCCTTGCCTCCACTGTTACCCTAGAGCTGCCGCTCGAGTTGTCTGGTATGCGGTAGGTGACCTTGTTGCCTGAGCGGTCGTCGCTCCCGCTTGCGAGCCATCGGTATGTCTCAGCCGGAGCAGTGCGGCTTGATACGCCAGAGAAGAACGGTAGGGCTGAGAAGGAGACCTCTTGTCCGCCGAGGTCGAAGCTTTCCCCTATGGCACGGTGAAGCATGAGCCCATAGAGAGGGCTATCTTCAACAACTAGAGTCTCTGAGGTCGTTGGGATGAGGCTCACCGAAGCGCTGCCTACATCTGTTTGTCCGTCTGGCAACGTGACGTCGACTCGAACTTCGGTTGGGAGAGAGAGGACAGAGTCATTCCATGAGAGGGTCCTCCTCCCTGCTCCAGAGCTGTTGCCGAGCACGGTACCGCCTTGAGTCCATTTATATATAAGAGCGTTGGGGTTAGTGTTTCCGCTCACCACAGCCACCAAAGTTATCCTGGTCTGGTGCCCCCATAAAGCACGTCCAAGGTAGAAGGGAGGAGTGTAAGTCTCTCCTTGCCAGAGGATGTCCACCTTGGTTGGCGCTGGCAGAGTCTGTGCGGATGCTCCCACTGGCAGAATCAAAGTCAAAAAAAAGAGATGAGGGAGCAGAGCTCTTCGAAATGTCATCTGTCTATTATATACCAACAGTTTTCTTGATTTTGTAGTCTAGGGCTATCCGAGCGATAAGACCGGTCCAGACAGGAAGATCGCCCAAGAATGGGATTAATTTTATGACGACACTGGCGCCGATTAGCTTGCCCCTTCTTGCTGTGAAGAAGTCGAGACCCTTCAGTTTGAACCAAAGCCAGAAAGTAAAGATAGCCACTGGCGGTACAAGCAGCCATCCGAGGAAGATAAAATCCAAAAGAGCTTGCATTGCGTCGAAAAACAAAGCCACAGCTATCATGAAAGCAATAGTTTTGTTGTCGAGCTCGGGCTGTTTTTTGGACTCAGGCTCTGTTGGCGGTTGCGGTGCTTGTTGCTGTGGTTGCGGCGGCATTTGGTTCCTTAGACTCCTCTAATTCTAACTTGGCTTTCTTCATGGCGAGGACCTGGCCTGGGTCTGAGGTGATGATCTGGTCCTCGGTATAGCTTGCAATGACCTTAATGGCCACATGCTTCAATCCGGCAAAGAAGATACCCTCCCCCACATCAGACTCGAGGAGGAGATACTTCTCTTCGTCGGTGAGGTTAAAGGTCTTCTGCAAGTTGTCGATAGTGGTCGGCGACTGCTTCAGGAGTATTTGGATGGAGGAGTTTGTGATGATAGGCAGACCATAAGGCGATTTCAAGAAGTCGCCTACGTCTTGAGTGATGGTGGCGACGCCCAAGTAGTACTTGCGTCCGCGCTTCACGAGGCCGGTGAGGAAGCTCGCTGTGTCGTCCGACTTCATCATCCACCAGGCCTCGTCGATGACGAGGAGGCGCTTCTTCAGCTCTCTTCTCACGGCATTCCAGATGAAGTGGGTGACGATGTACATGGCTATGGGCTTCAACTCATCTTCCATATCGCGGAGCGAGAAGACAACGAGCTTCTTCGATATGTCGACATTTGTCGGTCTGTTTATGAATCCTGACCAAGTGCCCTTGGTGTACTTTGTAAGGCGTTGGGCTAAGGACTCCCCTCCCTCAAGGCCGGTGAGCACGAGCTCGAAGTCGCTCATGAGAGGCGGCTCTATAGAGCGGAAGTCAGAGTCGGCAGTGATGTCTTTAAGAGCATAGGTCTCAGTGATGGCGCGGTCGATGAGAGCATCTTCCTCGGCGGTGAGTCCGCCCATCATGAGGCGGAAGAGGCCCACGAGGTTAATGATGTTCGAGCGCAAGACATTTGCCGGGTCTTCGTCTGCTACTGGTATCGGAAGGTCGAAGGGGTTGATGTGGTGCTCGGAGTTTAAGGAAATCTTGAAGTACCTGCCGCCCACGACCTCGGCCATGTACTCGTACTCGTTTTCTGGGTCCATAATCATGACATCTGTGTCGAACATGAGTGTTCTCAAGATTTCGAGCTTGGTGAGGTAGCTCTTGCCGGCACCGGACTTAGCAAAGGTGACGGAGTTGTAGTTCTCAAGACTGAATCGGTCGAAGAGCACGAGCGAGGAGTTGTGCCTGTTCACTCCGTAGAGGATGCCCTTGTCGCTCGTGAGGTCAAAGGAGGTGAATGGGAAGAGCGAAGAGAGCGGTGATGAATTTAACTTCTGGTGCACGCCCAGGAGGTCGTCACCAAGTGGCAGAGTCGACTTGTAGCCCTGCTCTTGTTGGAAGAGAGCCGGCTTCACATAGACGAGCTTGGCCTCGAGGATGCCCTTGATCTCGTTCTCGATTTTGTCGAGCTCAAGCTCGGAGTCGGCGTAGATAGTTATATAGAGCCCAACGTCGAAGAGCTTTTCCTGTGCTTGCTGGAGCTGGTCGCGCAAGTTCTCCAGGTCTTGGTAGGCCACATCGAGCATTGGATCGCGCACTAAGCCCTTGTCCTCTCTCTCGTGAATCTGCGATTCTACCTCGGCCACCTTCTTTTGGAACTGGTGCAGTATCTTAGACGTCTCGATAGGATGCACGAAGATAGCCACGTCGAAGACCTTGTCCATATTGAGTACCGGCGAGAACCACTCTTCGGAGAGGAAGCGCGGATAAGAGATGACGAAGAAGCTCCTAAGTATCTTCTCACCCAGGTCGAGTCCTCGGGGAGAGATTTTCAATGCTGAGGGGGCGATAATGTCTTTCAATTCCAATGCTCCGGCCTGGTAAACCTCAGCTGGCAGGATAGAAGCGAGATTTGGCTTCTCTTCCTTCTTCCTTCCTAATAATGTGTCGAAGAGTCCCATATTACTTTTTTACTAGAGCTTTCTCTGTCTCGCCTGGGTTGAAGGCTTTATAAAACAGCTCTATCACTTCGTCAGTGCCGAGCCTTGCCACTCGTATGCCAGTGCGCACTAGCCCCTGCTCAACGATAGCCAGGCGTTCCTCGAGCTGGGTACGAGCTTCCTCGAAGCCGGAGGTCTTCTCCCCTGCCTTATCCTTAGAGCTTTTCTTGCCGAGGAAGGAGGTCAGAGCGCCGACCTTCTCCCCTGAGATGGCACCCGGGTTATAGGAGACTACTACAAAGAAGTTCTTGGTCATAATGTTAGTCGACTCGGTGAAGCTCCTTATGAACTCTATATACTCCCTGGTCTGGATTTTCATAAGGTCTACTTGCTGCTCCTTCTCCTGCTTCTCAAGGAGAGCGAGATAGGGGCGGATGTCGAGTTTTCTCGATTGGATGACGATTTGGACCGAGAAGTCGAGCGAATTGAGGAAGTCTTGGAACTGGAGGAGAATAGCGTTCTTCTCATCCTCGGATTTGAGGGAGAAGTTCAAGGACGAGGCCAAGAGGATGCCTCGCATGCCGCCATCCTTCTCTAAGATGATGCCGTCGCGGACTTCTTTGATAGGAACGAAAGATTGAGTCGAGCTTGAACTCGGTGCCATGAGTAAATTATACAGTATCTTTGGTCTGATCTTTTGTAATGGGGTTCGACTGATTCTTCACATCGAGCTCGAAGGTGAGGTCACGGAGCTTTGACTGTGACAGCTTGGGCACGTATACCTGGTCGTAAGGTTTGCCGGCCGGATCATCAGCCTTCCCCTTAGTCTCTTCACTCCGCTTCCATATATATAGTCTGCCGCCCACGTAGTACTTAAAGAAATCTTCAATGATGAGGGCGAAGGGGCGCTCGTTGACCTTGAAGAAGGCTAGGGCCAAGCCTAGACCGGCTACAGGCAGGGAGAGGATGATGGCTATGAACTTGGGCAAAAGGGTGAAGAGGACCGCGCACAAGCCCGCCGCTCCGGCGAGGTAGACGAACTGCTTGAAGGTCAAAGGGCCGAATATCTTGTCCTCCACCTCAATGTATTGTGGTACTTGGAAGCGCATGTTAGTTGGTGGGCTCTCTATATGGATCTAAGCCGCCAGGGTACTTCGAACTTTGGCTTGGGCTTGCGACGACCTGGGTCAGTTTCTCTGTTATAAAATCCTTCGGCTTATCGGCCGGCATGCTTGGCAAGTTGGCGGGAGCAAGAGAGGTCTTTGACGCATTCATCACAGGAGGCTCGAGCTTGAGCTCTTGAGGAGGGGCCTCAAGTGGGATGCGATTTACAGAAGGCGCGCTCGCCCCGCTCTGCTCGACGACAACTCTCGGAGCAATCTCCTGTGTAGCCGGCTTAGTATCTGGCATGCTCTGCAAAGTCTCATCGGTTTTCTGTGCTAATTCAGTCGCTTTGGCTAATATGACTGCAAAGACTTTATCCTCAATCTCTTTGGCAAGGGTCACCGCTTTAGACATATCGATGCCGAGCTCTCTAGCAATATTAGCTGCGAAGTTATCATCGCTATCGAAGCTATAGATGATGAGCATCGTCTCAGTTTCAAGGCTATCGGCCTTGGCTTCATCCAGCCCATTCATTATCGAGATGCCTCGAGTGAGCTTGCGCCAAGGAGTGAGTGAAATGGCTCTCTGCACTGGCTGAGGCAAGGTCTTGAATTGCTCTTGTATTAACTTGTCTGTGTCTTGCTCCATATTATGGCGTTGGTGTTGCTGGCGGCGGCACTCCTCCTCCAGTTGGCGGAGTTGCTGGCGTGGCAGGGGCTCCCGCATCTTCTGCGGCTTGTCCAGCTTTGTTTAACTCCTCGGCCAATTTGTCAGCTGGCTTCTTATCCTTTGCTTTTTTACGTATAGCTATTGCTCCGGCCAGGTTCTCTCTCTTTACTGGACCGAATATGAGTACGCGGCCGGTTGTATCAAAGCCCACATATCTGTTGCCCATGCCGAAGGTCTTCTGCTCCTCAATCTCTTTGGCGTAGGCTTCCGCCCTGCTTCTTTGTGCGCTTTTAACTTCCTCTGGCGCCCAGCCAATTCCTGCTGCCTTGGCCTGATCTTTGGCTTCTTTTTCGCTGAGGCCAGTTGCCTTGAGCCTCTCCACTTCGCGCGTCCTTTCTGTTTCCAGCCTGTCCATTTCAGCCTTAGAGCCCTTTTTATCAAAGCCGTTTTTAATAAGATCTAATTGCTTTCTCTTGCGTGCCTCGTCTTCATTGACTCCCTTGAGATCGTCAACATCCTTCTGGGCAGCGGCTATCCTGATTGCGTTGCCAGTTTGCTTGGCCGCCTCGAGCTTTTTCTCCGCGTCAGAAATGACGATGTCAGACGGTTTGAAGTTCTCAGCAGCTTGCTCCGCGCCCTTGATCTTGTTCTTCAAGTCAGCAGCGAAGCCTCCCTTCTGAGCTTTGCCCGCATCAAGCGCTCCGCCAACTGGAGTCGCGCGCAGGTCGAAGCTCGATGCCGCCGTACCTCGGCCCGCAGCGAGAGTGTACTTAGCAAGCTTGGAGAAGCGAGATGAAGAGACGGCCGTTTTCTTCAGGGCCTCGCTGTCGGCTACTGCTTGACCGAGTCTGCCGACAGTACCGCGATTGAAGCGCCCTGCCAGGCCAAGGCTTGTGCCTCCAGCCAGTCCAAGCGCTGCGCCAGTGAGCTTCTTTACCCCGCTTCCCGCTCGCTCGGCCCAGCTCTTCGAGACGATGAGCGAGACTATGAGGAAGGCGATGATGACTATGAAGTTGAGGAAGGTCGGCACGAGCCCCGCTTCGAAGTGGGCACTCGCTGCGCCGTTTGCCGCTGTTTTGACGGTTCCTGATAGGGCGGCGCTGAAGTCGCTCGGTGCCCCGTTCAGGTTCGCTTTTGTGATGCCTTGGATGACGACTATAGATACCCAAGTGAGGAGGAAGTAGATAGGTGCAAAGAAGGCTTGTCCCAAGAGGGCGTCCCACCACTGTCCGCTATACTTCTTCACTCCGGGCAAAATATTAGCGACAAAGGCTATTGGTGAAAGGATGAGGACAAAGATGAGCACGACGTAGCGTATGACGAACATGATACCTATAGCGAAGAAGATAAACGCCGAAACTAGAAGGACGATAGAGGCCAGGATGCCCATGATGGAGAAATTTGATATATGCGATAATGCGCCGCCAGAGGCTTGCCAGAGAGTAGTGATACCCATGGGTTCGACGATAGCGTTTGATATGCCGCTTGAGAGGAAGTCAGCACCGGCACTAGGCGCTATAGCGCGGTAGAAGGTAAGGGCCAGCAGGTTCGATGCGTCGATAATGACTTTGGTAAAAAATAGACTGAAGTTTATGAGTATGGCGGCTATAACTGTGCGCACGATAGTCTCGCGATAGTTCCCTTCCCCAAAGATGGTCATAATGGCCGTGTAGAGGAGGACGAAGATGAATCCCATGTTGGCCACGTCGCGTATGACTCCCCAGGCCGTGTCGATGGCCGGCAAGTTGGCGAAGTTCTCCGCCATCTTTGTCACGGTGAAGTAGACTGCGGCATTGAGCGCCACGCCTCCGAGCATGGTGAGGAAGCTAGTTAGCTTCAAGAGCACGAGGACTAGCGGTGAGAGGATGGTGCCGATGAAGTCGAGCGTGACAAGGCCTGCGGCTTTGGCCCCAATGCTCGCGATGGCATCAGGGATAACGTTCTGGGCATGCGCTACAGGGACAAATCCAACTATGCTTATGGCGAGGACCAGGGCGGCGATGTATGGGGCGCTCTTTCTCATGGGTTTGTTTCCTGAGTGCTGTCAGATACCTTAATACTGCCGCAAGATACTGTGTCGATTGTATTTTGATCGGCATCTAGGGCTGATACGCTGGCCTTCTTGTCGCCCTCGCTAGTATATTTCAAAGCTAGGGTGTCAGAAGTAGCGTCGGAGCTGACATCGTCGCCCGACCATACGTACGAGGCGGTAGTGGTCGGTGCAGAGTTCACGGCCCATGTTACGAGAGCATTCGTATTAACGAAGGTCTTGTCTGGTGAGCAGGACAAGGCGATAGGCTGGCCATCGGGGTTGTTCACAGTGCCAATGCCGCGGTACTGGCACTTCTTTGCTATGCCTGGTACTGGGTCTCCGCCGAAGGATGAGATAGCGCATTTTACATTATTTTCAGCCGTACCAATATTATAAATACCGTTGGCGCCAAAACGTACCTGTTTTGTTCCGGGAAATGAGCATGTGCCGCCCTCGCTTGCACAGGTTATCCAGTTCGTGGATCCTTGGCCTTCCACCACGACACCTCTAGTCTGCCCGTAGTATGCGCATGTCTTAGGCACGACATTAAATTGAGCGGGCAGTTTGACAGCCCCGAAGACATCACTCGAACACTTGGCCCCATCAGTAAGAGTAAGCTCTATGTAAGTGCCGGCTGCCCCATAGCGCACCTTCTCCTCTCCGTCGAAGACGCACTGCTCGCCTTCCTTGGCGCAAGTAATCCATCCGAATTCAGGCATCTTCAAAGTAGATGAGTCCGCGCCAGCATTGAAGCTGTCGTTATACTTGCTGCTGAAGAGCCCCTTTGGACCGAAGACGTATCTCTGCAAGAGCCCGCTCGCGAAGGCTCCTACGAGCTGGTCTACCTGAGTCGCATTGACGAGCTTGTTCATGCCAGTTGGGAGAGTGTCATTGAGCTGCTTGGCGATGACAGAGCCAGGTGTGACAACGTCGCCGTAGTCTAAGCAGGTTCCGGCAGGCTTATCGAGGTCGAATTTGCCGTAAGTGAAAGTGACATTCTCCTCTGGGACCACCCCATTCAGATAATCCTCTATTACATCATCCGGTATCTTCGGATTCTTAGCCAAGCAGGGCTTGTAGCTTAGGAAGCCGCTGCTTATCTGCCTGTCTGTCTGAGCTAAGCCGAGCTCGTTCGCGAGCCTCGAGTCGATGTTTGACTTAATGTTGATATAAGAGCCGTATGGGTTGTTGTTGTCTTGCTGGGTCATATCGAACCAGGCTCCCCATCCCCCGGCACTGAAGCTCTTGTAGAAGTCGGTAAGGTTCCTCCCTATCTGGTCGAAAGTACATTGGGGCTGGTATTCCTGCACATATTGCTGCACGAGCGAGAGCTTGATCTGAGCCTGGAAAGGCGAACACACGAAGCCTAAGTTGGAGCCGCTTATCGCGTCCGTAATAACTCCCTCGCCGATTTTGCCGAAGTATCTTTTCGGATTTGTCACATAGGCTGGGTTGCCCTCGAAGCCGGTATTGGCCCAGGTGATAGTCGACTTGACCATATTGTCGATAATCCTCCTTGCATAGACTTGCGCGGCGGCGTCGATAAGCCTCTTAGCCAGAGCCGCTACGTCCGTCGTGATAGAGGTGTCGACGATACCGAATATCGCTTGCGCCTTAGGCGCGAAGGCCGGGGCATAGAAGAAGCTTGCCACTGTGAGCATGAGCAAAGTCCCCAGGATCTTTCCGCTCACTTTTTCTGCAAAGTTTTTTGTAAGTTTAGAGTCCATGGGCTTTTAAGATATTCCTCATGTCGGCGATGAGCGGGTCCTCTGCCTTGAGGTTCTCGTTGTACTTAGCCATGCCGGCGAAGGCGATTGTGGGATCCTTGTCTACCTGCGCGAGGGCCTTCAAGGCGGCCGTGTTCGAGAGGTACATGTTGGTGAGCTTCACATGGTCGTCGAGTATCGACGACGGAACAGCCATGCCGAGGAGCGCCTTGGATGCATGCTCGTACGCGGCGGCGAGCTTCAAAGATATGCCGGAGATGTCAGTGCCAGCGAGGCTCACTGCCGAGCCGCTATCAATCTTTGCTGCTGTGGCCATAGTCTCGTTCGTTAGGTCTGCCAAGGCATTGCCATAAGCTTTGAAGGCGCTCAAGCTATCGGGCACTATTTTTATGTCCGTAGCGTTTATAACTTTGGCCTGGGTAAGCGTTGGGAGGCTCTCTACGTACCTTGCCGCAAGGGCATTGATGTTCTCCTCAGTGGTTTGTCCGGTAGCGGCCAAGTTCATGTAGTCAGAGAGCATTTGTCTGCTGACAAGATCCGTAGTGCTGAGGTCCTCCTGCTTGGCTGGCAGAAGATCTGTAGAGCTTGCGGCCGCATAAGATACGGCGGATCCGGAGCTTGGTGCTATGTCTATGGCTACTAGCACTGGAGGAGTCGACGACTCTGACCTGAAGCGGAGGAATCCGGCACCCAAAATGAGGAGGCCTGATAGGGAAAGAGCGGTCAAGATGCGAAATCGCATATTAACCCAAATTATATCAGAGATATATAGGCCCTTTGTCCTTTATACACACAAAATCTGCGCCAGTTTGCCCCAGGTTAAGAGCTGCACATCCTCGGCGCGCGCATTCTCATCCAAACCGAGTTTCGCAAACGCTTGAAGGACCGAATCTTTGGGGTAAATCCTGGCTAAGTTTGAAGAAAGCTTCTTCCTCTTCGAACTAAAGCCAGCATGGAGCATTTGGAAGAACTCTGGCTCAGTAAAGCCGTTAAAGAAGTCTTTAGAGATGTTTTCTATAAGCAAAATAGACGAGTCGACCTTAGGAGCGGGGGTAAATGAGCCTGCTTTGACAGTCTCTACGTACTTTGGCTTGCCATAACACTTCACAGACAGAGATAGGATGCTCTCCTTGTCATCTCTGCCTTTTTCTCTAGTCACTATCCTTTCTGCCACTTCCTTTTGCACAAGGAGCACCACCCTCTCAGGCTCGTACTCGGCGCTTAAGAACTTCTCAAGTATCGCGCCAGTGATGTTGTATGGAATGTTCGCAACAAGTTTATAAGTTAGGTCTTTGTAGAACCTTAAGACCTCAGGGTCGAAGTCGAGTATGTCGCCATGTATTAAATCAAGTTTGCCTTGAGCAATCTCATCTTTGAATCTTCCACTCAGTTCCTCGTGTAATGCATCATCTTTTTCTACCGCTATCACTTTAGCGGCAAAGGTGAGAAGGATTTTGGTGAGCACTCCCTCGCCTGGGCCGATTTCCAATATCAAATCATCGCCCTTAGGGTCAGAGGCATCTCGTATGGAGCTAAGAGCCCTTTCACTTCGCAAAAAGTGCTGCCCCAGTGATTTTTTGGCATATACCATACTAGAAGTCTATCTCAAGCAAGGGGCGGCGTCTCTTGTCGGGCCTTGGCATGTCGGCCTCGTCGAAGGCGACCTCCTCCGTAAGCTCTGGCGGCACATCGAAGATAAATTCGGACGGAATGTTTACCTCTCTTTGGCCGAAGACTGTGCGCACTTGGGCGTAGGAGAGGAATATCTTCTTCCTCGCTCGAGTGAGTGCAACGTAGAAGAGCCTGCGCTCCTCCTCCGCCTCCTCCGCTGTGATGCCGTCCCTTGTCACTTTGTGATGCGGGAAGAGTCCGTCCTCAAGCCCTGTCACGAAAACTGTATCGAACTCGAGACCCTTAGAGGCGTGCACGGTCATAAGTCTTACGCCCTTCTTCTCCTTCTTGCCGTCTTGGTCGAGCTCGTCTTGGTCACTCTGGAGCGCCGCGTCAGAGAGGAAGGTCTCAATACCAACCTCAGGCTCGAGATGGTCATAGCGCGCGGCGAAGGCCGAGAGCTCGTAGGCGTTCTCAAGTCGGTCTAAGTCGTCGTCCTTGCCCTGCTTCCACTCTGCTTCCATGCCGCTCGCCGTGATAATGAATGCGACAGTCTCCGATGGTCTCGCGCTCTTGGCTTTGTCTGCAATGTCCGCGAGGAGTTTCCTGAAGTTATTTATCTTCGACCTAGTACCTGCCGGGAGAGAGGCCTCGTCCTTGGCGAAGACCTTGGCTACCGTGGCTTTGCCAATCCCCCGCGCAGGCACATTGATAACTCGCTTTATGTCGGCCAAGCAGTCTGGATTTAGCGCTGCTCGCAGGTACGAGAGCACATCCTTAATCTCTCTGCGCTCGAAGAAGCGCGTACCAAGGAGCTGATATGGGATTTGTCGCTCGAGGAAGGCTTCCTCCAAGACTCTCGACTGGAAGTTCGCTCTATAGAGCACAGCTATCTCCTCGCTCGGAGTGCCAGCGCGCAGCTCGGCCTGAGCTCTCTCTGCCACAAAACCTGCCTCAGAGACTTCGTCGAAGCCGGTGTAGAGACCTATCTTCTCCCCTGCTCCTTGCGAGGTGAAGAGGTTCTTCTTAACTCTAATCTTGTTCTTCTCGATGACAGCATTCGCGGCGTCGAGGATGTTCTTGCTCGAACGGTAGTTCTCCTCAAGAAGGATGACTTTGGCGGCGGGGAAATCCTTCTCGAACTTGAGGATATTCTGGATATCAGCTCCGCGCCAAGAGTAGATGTTCTGGTCTATGTCGCCCACCACGCAGAGATTCTCCGCCTCTCCAACGAGAAGCCGCGCTATCTCGTACTGCACTTTGTTCGTATCTTGGTACTCGTCGATGTGGACGTACTGCCAGACCTTCCTGTAGTAGTCGCGTACCTCCGGGTTGCCGCGCAAGAGGCGCACAGTTTTCAAGAGGAGATCGTCGAAGTCGAGAGCGTTCGACTCCTTGAGAGCCTTCTCATACTCGCGCCAAATGTCGACGACCACTCCGGAGAAGTATCCTCCTTCGGCATGAGCCGCGTACTCCTCTACCACGGTGTCGCGGCCCTTCTCCTTCGAGATGATGGAGAGTATGCGCTCGGGCTCGTGAGTCTTAGGGTCAAGTCCTTGGTTTACGAGGGCCTCCTTAACAGCGCGCTTGGCGTCGTCTTTGTCAAAGATAGTAAAGTGCCGTCTCAAGCCTATCCTGTGACCCTGCTCCCTTAGAATGTGTACTCCAAGAGAGTGGAAGGTCGAGAGGAAGGGACGCTCGTTCATCGACACGGGCCTGTTCAACCCCTTGTCCTCGTCTAGCATCCGCCCGACTCTCTCGCGCATCTCTTTGGCCGCCTTGTTTGTGAAGGTGATGGCGAGGATAGAGGACGCGGCAACACCCTTGTATATGAGGTGTCGGATGCGCTCAGCAATGGTCTTTGTCTTCCCTGCCCCGGCGCCAGCCAGTATGAGCAAGGGGCCCTCCGTGGCCTCTACTGCCTCCCTTTGTTTAGCGTTCAAATGGCTAAAATCCATATATTTAGGGCTATTATATCACACCTCTAATTTTCTCCTTGACAAACTCATCTATTATGATATAATGGTAGAAGGACCGTTGTTTGGCAAATCACCATCTCAGGAGGGCCCCATGAACATCCGTTTTCTCGCTGTTGCGTCACTTGCTCTACTCATCGCCGCCTGCTCCTCCAAGGAGCCCGCACCGATGTCGCAGGCCGCTCCCGTCGACTCTGTCGTTCCCTCCTCGGCACCCGCCGTGGACTCCGCCAGGATCCGGCATGAGCGGGAAATCCGTTCCGAGTATGCCGATCTGATCCGCAAGGACAGCATCGCCGACGCTCCGGCAGTTCGCGAAATCGCCCTCGGCCTCAATGCAGAGCGCGCGTGGACTGGCCGCAGTTTCTGCCAGCGGTACGAGCGGACTCACAGGTGGGCACGTCTCAGAAACGACCTCGCTTCGTCGCCCGCCCTCGCAACATGGCTCCAGATCAGCCGGGAGGAGGTGCGGCGCCATTACATTGCCAACGTCAAAGCCATCGCACCGATGCTTCTCTCACAGGAGGGCAAGCGGTCATCCGAGTTTTTGGACAATTACTACATCTACTCGGAATGCGATGGAGAGATGCTCGACGTGATGGAAAAGGTGATGAGCTGGGTGCTCGATTCCGGACTCGAACCGGCGACTCTTGGCTTGACTCGTCAGGCTGTCCGCGCCAAAGCGGCCGGCATCTTCGCGAGAGAGGTCCGCGGCGCACTCAAGCAGGGCGACTACGGCCTCGTGAACTGCCACTGCGAGAGCTCGATTCCTTTTTATTTCGATGAGTACAAGTTTACTCGTCGGGAGCTCGGTTTTACCGAGAAGGAATGGTCGCTGACTCTGAATGACAGCACCAAGAAGTCCTGAGCGCATCGCTCAGGCATAGGGTCCAGGAACTACACGTTCCTGGACCCTTTCTCATTGTTTATTCGGTATAAATAAGGACATAAAACCTGGTTGCCTGGCTAGGTGGATGAGGTATAATAGATACCTACCGCAAAGGAGCCCTGACCGCCCGACCAAATACAAGTTTAACCCTCGTTTATCTCTAAGTTTCCACAATTTGATACCTCTAAGTCACGCGTTAGCCTCATTGTCGGGCTTTTTCTTTTGGTCTCTATTGTAGGGGCGGCTGAGGCTCGAGCTCAGGGGGACAAATTCGCGAAGCTCCCCAATATCATCACGAGCCAGACCTCGCAGACTATGCCTCTCCTTGAGGCTCATTTGAACTATAACCCCGTAGCCTCGGCTGGAGGCAAGCTCGCCGTCGTCGACAATAGCGCCCTAGAGCCTCTTACCATAGACAGCGGGGACACCTTCGCCGATGCGGGGCAGAACGGAGGCCAGATCTCGACATACATAGTTAAGGAGGGCGATACCCTATCGAGCATCGCCAAGCTCTTCGGCGTCTCGCAGAACACCATCGTCTGGGCGAACAATGTGAAGGGCGGGCGCATCACTCCTGGCCAAGAGCTCGTCATCTTGCCGATCTCCGGCGTGCGCCACACTGTGGTTAGAGGTGACACCATCGCTACTCTCGCCAAGAAGTACAATGCCGATGTAGGCGACATCCTTTCATACAACGGTTTGGCCTCTGATGCCAAGCTTACAGCAGGCGACATCATCATAGTCCCCGATGGTGAAATAGGTTCGATACCAAGCACTCCTGCCGGCAGCAAGCCGGGCGTGTGCGGCATCAAAGTCTCTACTTACGAACGACTCCTGGTTAACCCTTGTAGCCTCCCTTCCTATCCTGGCTACTTTGCGAGACCTCTTGCCGGAGGCATCAAATCTCAGGACCTCCATGGCTATAACGCTATAGACTTTGCGGTTCCACAGGGCACGCCTATCATGGCGGCTGCAGCTGGTACTGTTATCGTCTCCCGCACTGGCGGATACAACGGCGGCTACGGCACGTATGTAGTTATAAGCCATCCTAACGGTACCCAGACTCTCTATGCTCACATGAGCGTTAACGGCATGACTCTGGGTCAGAAGGTCACTCAAGGCCAGGTTATCGGTGCTATTGGTTCGACTGGCAAGTCTACCGGCGCCCATCTCCACATCGAAGTCCGCGGCGCCCATCTCCACATCGAAGTCCGCGGCGCCAAGAATCCGTTCTAAACGAAGTTCACTAGGACATTTAATACGAAGGCTAAGGTGAGGTGCGCCACCACTCCTGGCAGTACGGACTTTGTTCTATAGGTGATGAAAGTAAATATAAGACCTATTACGAAGGCCCAAAGTACTTCCGTAAGAGGCTTCCCTATATGGAGGAGGGCGAAGATGAGGTTAGATATCCATAAGGCGTGGTACTTGTATCTGTCCCAAAGGCCAAAGAAGAGGAATCCGGTGAAGATGAACCCCTCAGCCAAGTAATATATTGCTCCAAGTAGGACTGTGAGTAATAGGAAAAGCCCAAACCCCTGTTTGACCGCATAGTACTCTTGGAAGGCAGGCTGCTTCGACAGCCCCACTACGATAGTAGCGAGGGTGAGCTTCACAGCCTCAGACATATTCTCTGGCAATCGCAGGCCAAAGTCCCGCAGAGGTCTGCGGAAGACGAATTTTATAATGAGAGCGGGCACCACAAGCATGAGGACAAGCGCTCCGAGCGCCTCGGCTACGTAGTCCGAAGCATCGCCCTTGGCAAATATGTGATGTGAAAGGCCGTATATGACAGGCCAGTTGCTATAGAAGGCTAAAACCGAGGCCATTATTATGAGCGGCAGCGGTTTTTGAAGCCAAGTTCTTACTTTGTGCTGCATGTGTATTACATATCAAACTTCTTTGGTCTATATTCTACCGCCTCGAGGATGTGGTCGCGGGAGACCTCGGGCGACCCCTCGAGATCAGCGATGGTCCGAGCCACTTTGAGCATGCGGTGATAGACGCGAGGGCTAAAGCCGAGCCGCTCGGCCGCCATGTTCAAGGTCTGCCTCGCCTCTGGCTTCAATGGGACGAAGTTTATGATGTCGCGCGCGCTCATCTCGGAGTTCTTGCCGGCCTTGGACTTGAGCTTCTCAAATCTCGCTCGCTGGAGCTCTCTCGCATCGGTCACCTTCTGTCTAAAGAGATGGCTTGCTGCGCCGTCGGGTCCCTCGGAGAGGTCTCTTGGCAGCACCCTATCTACCTCAAGCCACAAGTCTATGCGGTCGACGATAGGTCCAGACATCTTCCTTCTGTATCTTTGCAAAGCGCCTGGGCTGCAGACGCATTGCTTGCCGCGGAAGCCGAAGTTCCCGCATGGGCATGGGTTCATGGCTGCTATGAGGATGACATCCGCTGGGAAGCGCACTGTGCCCTTGGCGCGCGAGACTGAGATGATCTTGTCCTCAAGCGGTTGGCGCAAGCTCTCAATGACCCGCCTCTCAAACTCTGGGAACTCGTCCATGAAGAGGACTCCCCTGTGCGCGAGCGTGACCTCGCCTGGCTTGGGAGTCGCGCCTCCGCCTACGAGCGATACATATGAGGCTGTGTGGTGAGGCGAGCGGAAGGGCGGCTCAGTGACGAAGCCGGAGAGTATTCCTGCGACTGAGTATATGGAAGTAGCTTCAAGAGCTTCATCAAAGGTTAGCTCAGGCAGGATGCCGGCGAAGGCCTTGGCGAGCATGGTCTTGCCAGTGCCAGGCGGTCCGTACATGGAGACGTTATGCCCGCCCGCGGCAGCTATGAGGAGACCGCGCTTAGCCCGCTCTTGTCCTCGCACATCGGCGAAGTCGACCGAAGTACGCTCGCGACTCTTGCCGAAGGCAGTTTTGGCCTGCTTCTTAATGAGCTTCTCCCCCGATAGGTGCTTCAGGAGTTCTCCAAGAGACTCTACACCGTACACATCGAGGCCTTCGATAAGTGCGGCCTCCTTGGCATTGTCCTTGGGCACATACATTTCTTTGTAGCCCTTCTCTTTGGCAAATTTGGCCACTGGCAATACTCCGCGCACGGCCCTAAGCCCTCCGTCGAGAGAGAGTTCGCCCAAGAAGAGTTTGCTCTTAGGGTTGAAGTCTACATCCTCCGCGGCCAGAAGGTACGAGAGAGCAATGGCGAGGTCGAAGGCGGCACCCTCCTTCTTTTCGTTTGCCGGAGCTAGAGAGATAACTATCTTCTGGTTCTTCTGCTTGGGACTCGTTAAGCCAGAATTTTTAATAGCGGCCCCTACCCTGTCCTTGGCTTCCTCAACAGCTTGGTCAGGCAGGCCGATAACGGAGAAGGCATACAGTCCGCGCGAGAGGTCAGTCTCGACCTCAACGGCATATACGCTAAGTAAATTAGTTTGCGCACTCGTAACCTTTGAAACACTCATCAAAATATTGTACACCCAAGCTCATCATTAGGATGACGAGTTTACGAGTCAGTTTATAGAGAGTTGATGTGCTCTTTGCAGGTTCTGGCGGCGGGGTTGGCTTCGAGGCGGTCTTGTTCGATTTCCTTTTTGCATATTTGGCAGATGCCGAAGACGTTGTGCTTCATCTTGTCGAGGCCGCTCCTCACGTCATTCAATCGCTTCTCTAGTGCGCTCGCTATGGCGGCGTTGTCCTCGTACTCCTCTATAGCATCGGCAACCACGTTCTCGTCGGCTTGAGAGCCCTCATGCTCGTTCGGCATTGGTATCCACTCCGAAGGGTTGGTGGGGTTCTTCCTCGCTACGCGGGAGAGCTCTTGCTCGAGCCGCGCCTGCTCTTCTTCAAGCTTAGCCTTGAAGTGCTCTATATTAGTTGTCATTGGCTATAAGTCTATCTTGAAAGTTTCTCTGATTGCAATCGGTTGACAATAGTGCGGAAGGTGTCCTCGTTGTCAGTCATGATGAGCATCTTGTTCTCGTAGAAGGCATACAAGAGGACGGTGTGGCCTGTCGGGTCTTTCAATATCCTCGCGTCTCGGTTCGATAGGGTGACGTCGCTCCACTCGGTGTTGGTAGGTACATTGGCTGCTACCCCCTCGCTTGCGAAGAGGGGCAGAAGGTCCTCAGAGAGCCTCGACTCCCAGTTGAGCATGCCTGGGAAGGCGCTCTCGAAGGATGCGAGGTTCACTAGTAGGAAGGTGTGTGAGGGGTCGCCAAGGAGCCCAAGCATGAAGAGCGGACCGAAGGCGCGCACTAATGGCGCCGGAGCATGTGAGCCAAGCCGAGTCAGGAAGTCCTCTGTGGTGAGTAGCTCTGATGCAGGCAGCGCGCCGCGGCGCAACTCTACTTGCTCTATGGCGGATGCGCCGCGGCTCTTAGCTCGCTCCGCGTTTATGGCTACTAGGAGAGTTTGTCGCGAGAGAGTCGAGGCGTCGACGTTCACGAGGCTCTCCGTCGAGATGAACTGGTTCGCCGGAGTCTCGACGGTTGGGAGGGCGGATTTCTCAGTATAAGTTTTGTAGGCATACCAAATACCAGTAGCACCAAGGGCTAGGAGGAGGAGGGTGAGTCCAAGATAGATAAGAGCCTTGCTCCCCTGGCGAGCCTCCACATCTTGTGGACCAAGCACGCGTATGGCATCACGCCTGGCTTGCTCGGCCTCGGCCATAGAGACTACAGACTCGCTCTGTCTCTTGATAGTTTCGGCTACGTCACCCTCAAAGGTGCGTATCTGCTTAAGATGCGAGATCTCCTCCGGCTGCTGGGGCGGCGTCGGCGTTAGTTGGTTTAGAGCGTCGGGCATTGTCCCATTTTACATTAGTTCTTGGTGCGATGAGGTACTTCTTCGGATTTGAGTCGAGGTCGAGGAAGTCGTCAGCGGCTTCTATGAGTTTGGCTGAGGACGATTTGCCGAAGGAGACTACCTCCACCTGCATGCCGTGGGTGTTTTGCAAGTACTCGACGAGGGAGACCATGTCGCCGTCGCCTGTTATGAGGATGGTAGTGTCGAGCTTGGGAGCAAGCTTGACCGCGTCCATGGCGAAGTCGATGTCCCAGTTGGCTTTCTTGGCTCCGCCAGCGAAGATTTGCAGGGGCTTGGTGCGAGTTTCGATACCTACCTTGCCGAGGGCGTCGAAGAAGGCCTTCTCCTCCCCGCCTTCCGTAGTAGCTACGTAGGCTATGGCGCGCACGAGTACGCGTCCGTCGAGGGCGTCCTTGATGATGGCGCCGAAGTTGGCCTTGGCGTGGTAGAGGTTCTTAGCCGAGTGATAAATGTTTGCCGTGTCGATAAAAATACCTACACGCTGGGCTTTGTGTTTGATAACTGTCATGTCTGTTTTTGGACTTCAGTAAACTGAAGTCTTCTACTAATTATAAATGTGAACCGAAGACTACTTCTTGAGGCCGAGTTTCTTCACGAGGGCGCTGTGGCGCTTTGGGTGCTTCTTCTCGAGATATTTCAAATGAGCGAGGCGCGATGCGACAAGCCCAAGGAGTCCGCGGCGGGAGTGGTTGTCCTTCTGATTTTTCTTCAGATGGCTTGCCAACTCCTCAATGCGGGCCGTAAGTATTGAAATTTGCGCTTCAGGAGAGCCGTTATCCTTGTCGTGGATGCGGGTTTCCTTTATGACGCGTGCCTTTTTGGTCTTAGAAATCACGTATAGATAATAGCACGTCTCTCTACCAATTGCAAGGGGTAAATTGGCAGCAAAACGCGGACCTTGAGGGGTCCGCGTTGCGCACGTATCACCGAGGGCTTGGCTGAGGCCGGATCATGTTGAGCTCATGGATCTTCGAGATGAGGATGCTCTCCCGGCTGATTGCGCCGCTGAGGGTGACTCCCTTCTCGAAGGCTCGTTCGCGGATTTCCTCTACGATGGCACGCAGGTCTCTGCCGAAGGAAACTGAATCGTGCGGCGTGAGAGCGCCCGTTTTCTGCAGGTATTCCAACACGTCGAGCATCCCGTAGGCGTTCCGAAACACGGGATCCTCCCACGGGTCGTCTTCCTTCCCGTTGGTTGCGGCCATGATGCTATTTTTCATCATGTAGTAGAACTCTCGGTTTTCCGGCTTGTAGGCCGGCTTTTGTGGGACTTGCGAGGTCGCCATTTCTTGGTCCTTGCTAGAGTGAGCGGTTCTAGAATTACCCTACTATCCTGAAACACCGAAAGCAAATGTTATAATATTGTGCGACATGACCATCGCCACAGAGATTGAAAGGCTGAAACGGGAATTCCTCGAGCACACGGAGATAGCCAAGGGCCGCGCGGTGAAGACTATAGAGAACTACGACCACTACCTCACTCGTTTCATCGAGCAGAGCAAGGTCAAGAAGGCTGCTGACATCACTGAGGAGGTGGTGCGCGAGTTCCGCCTCTGGTTAAACCGTCAGTCGACGGGACACAAGTCTCCGCACAATGAAACTCTATCGAAGAAGACGCAGAACTACTACCTCATCGCGCTCCGCGCCTTCCTCAAGTTCTTGGCCAAGCGCGGAGTGAAGTCTCTAGCGTCAGAATATATCGAGCTAGCTAAGGTGGGCGAAAGGCACCTCGACCTCATCTCCTCCGCCGAGCTCGGCCGACTGCTCGACTCGGCCAAGGGCGAGGACCTAAAGAGCCTCCGCGACAAAGTCATCTTGGAACTTTTATTTTCTACCGGGCTCCGCGTCTCTGAGCTATGCTCGCTCACTACGGATATCGACTTCCAGGCTGGCGAGTTCCCTATCAAGGGCAAGGGCGGCAAGATTCGCGTGGTCTTCATCTCGGACGACGCTCTCAAAGCGGTTAAGGACTATCTCAAGGCTCGCAAGGACATGGAGGAGTCGCTACTAGTGAGGATTACCCAAGCTGGCAAAGTAGCCGGGGCTCTCGGCCGCCGCTCTGTCGAGCGCATTATTAAGGAGAGAGCTATTCAAGCCGGCATATCAAAGAAGGTCACTCCCCACGTCATGCGGCACATGTTCGCTACGGACCTGCTCTCTAACGGCGCTGACCTGCGCTCAGTCCAGATGCTCCTCGGTCACGCCAACATCGCCACCACGCAAATCTACACCCACGTCACCGACAAAGCTCTCCGCGACACGCATAAGAAGTTTCATAGCCGGGGGAAGTGATATAGTGACTATATGGAGAAAAACCAATTTTTCGATATAAACAAGCTCCCGCCAGAGAAGGGTCTTCTTCTTTTCGGCCTTTCGATGAATAAACTTTTCAATCGGCAAAGTCCAGAGAATTGTCTTGAGGATATAAGACACTTCACGCCTTCCAAAGTTTCTAAGCCCCTGATTGGACTCAATTTTATTTACAGCGATTTTCTCTATCTCTACAGCGACGAGCCAGCACCGGAACTGAAGAACACATTCATGAGCGAGGTTATTGCTCATCGTAATGGCGTGCAAAAAATTATTGAGAAAAACCATCTTGAGTTTCAAATCCAACATGCTTTCAATTACATCGTATGGAGCCAGCTTTATGTAGGAACAAAGAATTTCAATCAGCTGTTCATCTCACTCAAGAAGATTTACGCCGAAGACTCGCTATTTCAGAAATACATAAACGAGGATTGCCAAAGATATGGTCGAGAAATGGAAGATAACCAAGTCAACTTCTTCCTCGAAGAGATACTTATGATGTATCTATTGACTAAAAACCAAGTGAAACTCCCTAACGAATACATAGAAGGACAGCAGAAATGGATTCTCTTCTGTTACCCAGGCCGTCCGCTCAAGAGCACTGTCTATATGTACCAGCTAAATCCCTTTAATCTTGATTGGTCGGAGAACCAATATCAAAATAGCCATTTTGATTTAGAAGCTAAGCAGCTCATAGACTTCAACAGGGTCGACCTAGAGACGTACTAGTTGACAACTTCGGTGGGGTGTGGATATAATAGATGGGTAATAAGTGCTGTTCTGTTATTGGGGTTCGCCGAAAGGCGAACCCGTTTCGTATCAATTTTAAGCAAATACACATATGTTCGACCTCAAAGTCATCAATAGCGTCCTCGGCGAACTCGAAGAAGTCCGCGGCATCCCTCGTGAGAAGATCATCGAGGCTATAGAAGCTGCCCTAGCTACTGCCTATAAGAAGGAGTACGGCAAGAAGGGCCAGATAATCCGCGCCAAGTTCGATATTAAGACTGGCGAGGTCGAGTTCATGCAGGTGAAGGTCGTTGTCGACGCTACCAGGGTCATCTTTGATGAGGAGGAGATACCAGGAGAGGGCGACGAGCGAACATACTACAATCCTGAACAGCACATCCTCCTAGAGGACGCCAAGAAGATAAAGCGTAATGCAGTACTCGATGACGAGGTTGTCTTCCCTATTGAGTCGAAGGGCGACTACGGCCGCATCGCCGCTCAGACTGCCAAGCAGGTCATCATGCAGAAGATACGCGAGGCAGAGAAGGTCTCCGTGCTTGGTGAGTTCGGCGCGCGAGAGGGCGAGATAGTCTCGGGCACTGTGCAGCGCATAGAGAGGGGCAACATCTTCGTCGACATGGGCCGCGCTACAGGCCTTCTCCCCTACGAGGAGCAGATACCTGGAGAGCACTTTGCTCAAGGTGAGAGAGTCCGCGCATATCTATATAGAGTAGAGGAGTCTCCACGAGGCGTCTTCCTGCGTCTCTCTCGCTCGCACCCTAAGTTCCTAGAGAAGCTCTTCGAAGCCGAGGCTCCCGAGCTCCAGAACGGCGCTATCGTAGTGAAGGCTGTGGCTCGTGAGGCTGGCTACCGTTCTAAAATAGCAGCGCAGGCCCTCGACACGCACATTGACCCTGTCGGCGCTCTCGTCGGACAGCGCGGAGTACGCGTGTCTACCGTCATGAGCGAGCTTAGAGGCGAGAAGATAGACGTCATAGAGTGGAACGAGGATGTGAAGAAGTTCATCGAGGAGGCTCTCTCCCCAGCGAAGATACTCGATATCAAACTAGATGATGAGATGAAGACCGCCACTGTCCACGTATCAGAGTCCGAGCAGTCGCTCGCTATCGGTAAGGGCGGACAGAACGTGCGCCTAGCCGCCAAGCTCACAGGCTGGAAGATAGATATCCAGAGTGCTAAGGGTGAGGAACTTGCCACAGCAGAGGCTAAGACTGATAATATAGAGTAATGAATCTCTGGCACGAAATAGATCCGGGCACTAAGGATGAGATGAATGTTATCGTCGAAATCCAGAAGGGCTCGAAGAACAAATACGAAGTTGATAAGAAGACAGGTCTCATAGCCCTCGACCGCGTTTCGCATACCGCACAGGACTTCCCTTTCGACTACGGCTTCGTGCCGCAGTCTCTTTGGCATGACGGCGACCCTCTCGATGTGGTCCTCCTTACCACGCACCCTCTCTTCCCTGGCGTCTTGGTGAAGGCGCGCCCAGTCGCTATCATGCACATGATCGACTCCGGTGAAGGCGACGACAAGATTATTGCTGTGCCTGTAGACGATCCTCGCTTCGCCAATGTGAAGGACCTTGCCGACCTAAACCCTCATTTCTTGAAGGAAATGGAGCATTTCTACTCGACCTATAAGAAGCTCCAGAACAAGGTTGTAGAGGTAAAAGGCTTTGAGGGCGTATCTGAGGCCAAGGCCTCCTTTGACGAAGGTTTGAAGCTCTACAGGGAGAAATTTGCAGAGAAACTCTCGAAATAGATTGTAGTTTAGGTCAACTTGACCGCGTGTTATAATGTATACGCGCGCATAACTGCGCGCCTTAACTACAACCATGAAAAAACTATTACTTTCCGGTGCTGTGCTAAGCATGCTTGTTGCCACTCCCGCTCTGGCGCAAGGCAGCTTGAAGGACGTTGTTAGGTCAGAAATCGAGTCCAAGAAGATTGAGCTCAAAGACGCTCAGGAAAAGATAAGGGCTACAGTAGCGAAATCCAAGGAAGAGGCCTCTACTACGAAGAAGGAGCTTAAAGACGAGCGCAAAGAGGCCAAAGACTTCCGCTCGGACATTGCTAAGATGCGCGCTTCCGTAGCTAGCAAGGTTTTCACCGCGACTATCGGCCGCTTGGAGAAGCTCACAACTCGCATAGAGTCGAGGATGGCCAAGCTCGACGCGAGTGGAGCTACTACGACCGATGCCAAGGCTTTCGTAGCGATTGCTAAGCAGAATATCGCTGACGCGAAGACTCACATAGCCACGATGCAGGCCATAGATATCTCCCTCACCTCGACCTCGACAGCGAAGGTGAACTTCGACAAGATAAAGGCTGAGGCCAAGGCTGCGAAGGAACTCTTGGTGAAGGCCAAGCAGAACTTGCAGAAAGCTGTGAACTCTCTTGCTAAGTGGGAGAAGGATCATCGCGACAAGACAGCGACCTCGACCAAGTCTGAAGTAAACTAAAAGCGCACTAAAATAATCTTCCAACATGCAACCTTCAAATGAGAACTCTGTCGGTCCAGTAGTAGGGGTCATCATCATCCTCGCTGTCATCGTGCTCGGCGGACTCTACTTCTGGGGCACAAGAGACAATGCAACGGACGGCGTGAACCAGAACGTAGCAACTCCAAGCGGAGACAGCGCCTCGGCTATCGAGACGCAGTCCTCCTCGGACGATACGTCTAGCATCCAGACTGATCTAGACAACACCAATACGAATCTCGACACAGAGTTGAATGCCTCCTAAACCCGCAGAAAAACACAGCCACAAGCATTTCGAAGGCTTGAAGTTGGAGATGCTCCCCGACGGGGAGGCCCAAATCACAGGGGAGCTCACTCTCCCCTTTTTGGCAGAGTGCAGGACAGTGGCGCTCAAGGCTCTCACCGACCGCATAGAGATACCAGGCTTCCGCAAGGGCCATATACCCGAGAGCGCTCTAACGAAACACTTAGGCGAGATGCGCATACTTGAGGAGGCGGCGGAGGTTGGCTTGGCCGAGGAGTATGGACACATCATAACGGAATTGAAGCTCTCTCCTATCGGTCGACCGCACATCGCAGTGACCAAACTCGCTCCCGGGATACCGCTCGAGTTTAAGATATTGGTGCCGCTTGAGCCTGAGCTTACTCTGCCTGACTACAAGAAAGTCGCCAAAGAAGTTCCTAAATCTGAGTTTAAGGACGATGCCAAGGAGGAAGAAAAATTCTGGGCCAGAGAGAAGCGCCGCGCCGCAATACTCGACGCCATAGTCAAAGCTACAGATATAAAACTGCCCAAAATCCTTAGAGAGAACGAGAATAAATCCAAAGCCGAACTCATCTTGCTCAAAATTGCCGAAGCAGAGAAGATAGAACCGACACCAGAGGAGCTAGAGGCCGAAGCGCTCCACATCCTAAAGCATCATCCTGAGGCCGATCCCCTGCGAGCTCGCCTATACGTATATCAACTCCTTCGCAATACCAAGGTCTTGGAGTTCCTTGAAACTCTGTAACTCCGCCATGTATAATTGGGCAAGGCCCGCTTCGGAGAGATGATGCAAAGACGCATATTGCGCCGAGCAGTAGAGCAAGCCCAACGTCGAAACCAGCTCACCCTACCTCCCCCTCCCGCTCTCGAGCCCGAAATCCCGAGGAGCGGCGCCTTACCGGAGGCCGAGCCTCCATCCGAACCTGAAGCACCTTCCGTGAAGCCCCCGCAGTGACGGGGGTTTCATTATGCTTCTCAATGCATTCTTGCTTCGCAAGCGTCTTTTATATATAGTGCAGGCATAACAGCATACATATGAGCTATCTCATCCCCACAGTCATAGAGAAGTCCCCTCTCGGCGAGCGCGCTTATGACATTTACTCACGCCTCTTGAAGGAGCGCATTATCTTCCTCACGGGCTCGATAGACGACGATGTCGCGAACATCGTCATAGCCCAGTTACTCTTCCTCCAGTCCGAGGACCAGAAGAAGGATATCTCCCTATACATCAACTCCCCTGGCGGCTCGGTCACTGCCGGCCTCGCCATCATCGACGCTATGAATCATGTGAAGCCCGATGTCTCTACCGTCTGCGTCGGCATGGCCGCATCTATGGGCTCGCACATCCTGGCCGCAGGCACCAAGGGCAAGCGCTTCGCCCTGCCTAACTCTGAGATAATGATTCATCAGCCTCTTGGAGGTGCTGAGGGCCAAACATCGGATATCGCTATCAGGGCCGAGTGGTATATCAAACTGAAGAAGCGCTTATCAAAGATGATGTCCGAGGCCACCGGCCAGTCTCTGGCTAAGATAGAAAAGGATGAGGATAGGGACTTCTTCATGGACTCCGAAGCCGCCAAGAAATACGGCATTATTGACAAGATTTTATAGGTGGCGTACTCTAAGGCTGTTCACTCTTAAATTGTTTTCCTGAAACTTCCAGTCCGCTAAGTCGCGGATCCCGTTAACGGCTGAAATCTGATGTCACTCAAACTCGCCTTTTTGCTCATGTTGCTCGCCGCTGGAGCCGGTACCGGCTTCGGCTATTTGCTGCGCCTTATTGTGGCCTTCGGCAAGAAGGGTTCCGTCGAGCTCGATGTGAAGCAAATGGAACTCCGAGCCAAGGAGGAGGCCCAGGCTGTCCTAGACAAAGCTGACGCCGAGGCCAAAGAGCTTGTAGATAAGGCCCAGTCCGAGATTAAGGAGCGCGAGGAGAGGAACAAGAAGACCGAAGACCGTTTGATAAAGAAGGAGGAACTTCTCGACAATAGACAAGTAGACCTCGATAAGGAGGCCGAGTATATAAAGGAGAAGGCTGCCGAGATACGCGCTATCAAGGAGAGGGCTGACGAGCTCATAGCCGCACGCACCTTGGAGCTCTCGCGTGTGGCTGGACTCACAGGCGCAGAGGCTCGCGAGGAGCTCTTGCGCCAAGTGGAGCGCTCGGCTGAGGAAGACCTCTTGATACGCATGCAGAAGCTCGAGCGCGAGGCCGAGGAGCGCATGGACAGCCGCGCCAAGGAAATATTGGCTACCTCCATCCAGCGCTTGGCCTCCTCTATATCGGGCGAGATGATGTCGACCAACATCCCACTTCCCTCTGACGAGCTCAAGGGCAAGATTATCGGCAAGGAAGGTAGGAACATCAAGGCTTTTGAACGAGCTACAGGCGTCGAGGTCATCGTCGACGATACGCCAGGAGCTATCACTATTGCATCCTTTGACCCTGTGCGACGCGCCGTAGCTAGAGTGGCGCTTGATAACCTCATTGCTGATGGACGCATCCAGCCAGCCAAGATTGAGGAGTTCGTCGACAAGGCCAAAGTAGAAGTAAATAAGATTATTAAGGAGAAGGGCGAGCAAGCTGCCTACGAGTGCGGAGTCTATAACCTTGATCCTAAGCTCTTGTCCATACTCGGACGACTCTACTTCCGCACTTCGTATGGGCAAAATGTGCTCGAGCACTCAGTTGAGATGTCTCACCTTGCAGGCATGATAGCCGAGGAGCTCAAGGCCAATGTGGCTGTGGCCAAGGCTGGCGCGCTTCTCCACGACATAGGCAAGGCTCTTGATCACGAGGTTGCCGGCACGCATGTCGAGATTGGCAGGAAGATATTGCAGAAGTTCGGCGTCTCAGAAGATATAATGAAGGCTATGCAGGCTCACCATGGCGAGTATCCATATGAGACCGTCGAGAGCGTTATCGTCCAGACAGCCGATGCTATCTCCGGTGGACGCCCAGGCGCTAGGCGCGACACCGTTGAGCACTACCTTAAGCGTCTAGAGGACCTTGAGCGCATTGCCACCTCCTTCGACGGTGTAGAGAAGGCCTATGCCCTCCAGGCAGGGCGCGAGATACGCGTCTTCGTCGAGCCGGGCAAGGTCGGAGACCTAGAGGCCAAGAATATGGCTAGGAATATAGCTATAAGGATAGAGAAGGAGCTCCGCTACCCTGGCGAGATTAAGGTCAATGTCATAAGAGAGAATCGGTCTATCGAGTTCGCGCGCTAGTCGAGTAGCACAAAAAAACGGCTTAATATATAATCTTTGTGGGTTTACCAATACTAATAATCGTAGAAAATGAATAAGCAGGCAATTGTAGAAGCCGTTCACGGCAAACTCGGCGGCACCAAGGTGCAGGCTGAGGAAGTTGTCGATACTGTCATCGAGAGTATCGTCGGAACCTTGAAGAAGGGCGGCGAAGTCTCCATTGCCGGTCTAGGCATCTTCTCCACGAAGACGAGAGCTGCTAGGCAGGCGCGCAATCCGCGCACTGGCGAGAGCATCTCTGTCCCCTCGATGCGCGTACCCAAGTTCCGCCCCGCAAAGGCTCTCAAAGACGCAGTTAAGTAAGGTTTCCTAAACAAAATAAAACGGCGAGACAAATCACCCTCGGCGTTTTATTTTTGTTTACTCAACCTTATATTTCTCTTTTATTTTCTCGACCTCCTCCTCGTCCTCTGAGGCGTTTTTGGCACGAGCGGCCTTGCCCTGCTTCTCTAGCTCCTCAGGAGTGAGAGTCATGAGAGCGAAGATGCGTGACTCAAGGTGCTTGCGCTCGTTAAGAGTTGGGTCTTCGAGCACTTCAGAGAGTAGTATCTCTAGAATATATCCAATGTGCGGGCCTGGAGGGGTGTCGCTCACCTTCATAATGTCTCCGCCAGTCACATTGAGTTGTTTGACCGATATTGGGTCGCGCATGACCTCTTCTATCATTGAGTGATACTTCCTAAGGCGGTATGTAGTCTCTTTAGGCCTCCCTGTCCCTACCCTGTCGCAGGCGCGGACGTTCATGAGGTCCCATATAAGCTCTGGGCCGACGTTCCTCACCACTCTCCTTACAGCAGACAGAGTAATAGTCTCAGTCTCGGAGAAGAACATGTGCCAGCGTACGAGCTTAATCACCTTCTCCATAATCTCCTTTGGGAATTTAAGTTCAGTCATCACATTGCGTGTGATGCGAGCGCCAACCACGTCGTGGCCGTAGAAGGTCCACTGCTCATTAAGCCACTTCCTCGTATGAGGCTTAGCGATGTCGTGGAAGAGGGCCGCAAGGCGTACATGGAGTGGAAAGTCTTTCTTAGCCGCATGGTCTAGCGAGCGCAGGAGGTGCTCCCATACAGTGAAGGCGTGAGCCTGGTTCTGCTCCATGCCAATGCCCTTAGTGAACTCGGGTGTGATGTACTCGAGTATGCCGAGCTGAGTGGCTAGGCCGAGAGCTATGCTTGGCGCGGGCGAGGCCACAATCTTTATAAACTCATCCTTGATGCGCTCTTTGGATATGTGAGCGAGCAAACCTTTATTTTTTTCTATAGATGCCAGAGTCTCTGACTCTATAGCGAAGCCGAGCTCAGAGGCGAAGCGCAAGGCACGCAAGATGCGCAGGGCATCTTCGCCGAATCTCTCATCAGGATTACCTACCGTGCGGATAAGCTTCTTCTTCAAGTCTGCTCCCCCATCGAAGAGGTCAGTGAGCTTTTGGTTCGCTATATCATAGGCCAGAGCATTCACAGTGAAGTCGCGCCGCTTCAAGT
The DNA here is from genome assembly GCA_019661785.1 of Candidatus Parcubacteria bacterium. Taxonomy (GTDB): domain Bacteria; phylum Patescibacteriota; class Minisyncoccia; order Phycocordibacterales; family Zambryskibacteraceae; genus JAIFWN01. Next base: position 104,271 of record JAIFWP010000002.1, read on the forward strand.
CTTCCTCAAGAGTTTTGGCCCAAGCTACCTCATCTGGACGGCGGAAGTCGGAGTACTTGCTCTCTGTGCGATACGGCGTCACTTCAACTACTCGAGCGCTTCCCGCCCGCCACGCTTCGCTCGGCGATGCGGGCGGGTCAACTACAACCCCCACTGTTCCGTAGTCATTTTCGTAGAAGGTGTGCTCGAAGAGAGCCTCTATTTCTACAGGCGTAGCGTTAGTCGTCAGGTCCCAGTCCTTGGGGTCTCTCTCGAGTAGAAGGTCGCGCACGCATCCGCCCACAAGGAAGTTCTCAAACCCCGCCGAGCTTAAGACCGCAGAAGTATTTATGACTTCCTCCGGTATATTGAACTTATGTTTGTTGCTAGACATCGCATTTTAGTGCGGGATGGGGGAATCGAACTCCCGACCACAGTTTGGAAAACTGTTGTTTTACCACTAAACTAATCCCGCATTCTAACTTTTATTTGGGCACATTCTCTCAAATATCGGGGCGCCGAGAATCGAACTCGGACCACATGCTCCCAAAGCAAGTATACTACCACTATACTACGCCCCGAAGGGAGAAACCTTTCCTGCGTTCGGGCTGCCGGGAATCGAACCCGGGTCTCACACTCCCGAAGCGCGTATACTACCGCTGTACTACAGCCCGTAAGTTTTCACTCTAGCATTTCTGCCCAATTTCGGCTAATATCTCCTTTATTGCGACCATGGTTTAGTGGTAGAACACGTCCTTGCCAAGGATGAGATGGGAGTTCGATTCTCCCTGGTCGCACCATATAGGGTTATCATGTAGGATTAGTTCACTGCCCCAATAGCTCAACGGATAGAGCACTTGTCTTCGGAACAAGGGATGTGGGTTCGATTCCTGCTTGGGGCACATTTAGGCAATCTCAGTGTAAACCGTATGTCCTTTAGGCTTTATTGGACATTTTGCCTGCGTTTGAGGTAATTTCTTGCCTTATGGCTTCTAGCTGCTTGCCCCAGAGCTTCTCATACCTTGCTAGCCAGGTGCCGAGCTTCATAAGGCTCCCTAGCTCGAGGCTACAGACCATGTTCCTACCCTGTCTCCTCACCGTTATGAGCCCGGTCCTCTTGAGTATGGATATATGCCTCGAGATGGCCGGGGCCGAGATCTTGAAGGGTGCGGAGAGCTCGGCCACAGTGCGGTCTCCCCGATAGAGATGGTCCACAATCTTACGCCTCACCTCGTCTGAAAGGGCGTAGAAAACCCTGTCTAGGGTGACTTCTTCATACTTAACCATATTGTTAAGTATATTAAGAAAACCTATACATCACAATCTATTTTAGATAAGACCTAGATTATGTTCTCCAGTATCTCGGCTTTGGCTGTGCGGGTGGTCTCGTCAATCTTCACCGCTACAAGGTCTAGCTGCCAGTCTAGGTCAATCTTCTTCTCCATTAGGTATGTCTGGATGGCTCTGTGGAGGCGTTTGAGCTTACCCGGGTGCATGTTCTCCTCGGCCCTTATGTTTGTTACATGCGAAACGCTTTTTACTTCTACAAAATGAACGACATTCCCCTTTTGGGCAATTATATCGAGCTCACCCCACTTCCTTAAATAGTTCCTATCGAGGATTTTGAAGCCGTGTTTCTCAAGAAACACACAGGCTACATTCTCGCCTATATCGCCTATTCTCCTCTTATCGGTCTTCATTATAGATATTTATGCAGGAACTGATGTTTCTGGTGTAACGTTTCACATGAAACTAAGATGTGTAAATATGGCTTATTTTAAGGACAATTTAGCGCCATCTTTAGGCTATGGCCTTGATAAGATGTCCCTTATCCCCTCTCTCCACATCCTTATCCACAGATGGTAAGAATCATGCTGTAATAACGTCCAACTAGAGCCTTATTCCAACTCATATATAACAAACCCGCTGCCTTGCGGGAGCGGGTTTCGTGGAAAGGCAGCCCCAGTTCAGAGACATCACTGGCAGAGGACGCCGAGCTTCAAAATTTTAAGGGTGAGGAAGCAACGCCTCCGCTAGCGTGAGCCGCGGACCGGAACATCTTTCGTGGTCCGGATACCACTAGGAACGATGCAACAAGCTTCTGATAGAGAGGGGAGACTCAATAACATCTGCTTGGCGCCTGGGGTAAGTATAAAACTAAAGGACATTTACACAAAGCACATTCGTAGGAGAACTGTGGATAACTTTGTCCTTTAGGGTCAGTCAGCCAAAGTTAATCTGACAGGACAGTGGTCTGAGCCGAGTATTTCATCAAGAATTTCAATCTTCTCTACCTTCTCTAGCATTTCAGGCGTAGTGAAGAAGTAATCTATCCTCCAGCCCACGTTTCTCTCCCTGGCAAAGCTTTTCATGTCCCAGTATGTATAGGCCTCACGCTTCTCGGGGTAAGTGTGGCGGAAGACGTCCACCCAGCCCTTGGAGATAAGTTTGTCCATCCAAGCTCGCTCTATGGGCAGGAATCCGACATGGGCAGCGTTTTCCTTAGGCCTGGCTAGGTCTATCTCATTGTGAGCGACATTCACATCCCCGCAGAAGATGATATTGGGGTTCTTCTTCCGGAGCTTCTCTATAAAAGCTAGGAAATGGTCATAGAAGGCGAGCTTGTACTCTAAACGCTCTGGAGCCCCGCCGCCATTAGGGAAGTAGCAGTTAATGAGGATAAAATGGCCATAGTCAGCCATTATTAGGCGTCCCTCCTGATCCATCTCGGGGATATTGAGATCGTTTACCACCTTCTCCGGCTTAACCTTGCTGTATATGCCTACGCCGGAGTACCCCTTCTTCACCGTAGGGAAGTGGAAGTAGGAGTGGTAGCTCTGTCCCTTGCCATACTTAGGATTGCGAACCTCTTCCGTGAGCTGTTCGGGCAGGGACTTGGTCTCTTGTATGCAGAGGATGTCGGGCTCCTCCTCTAAGATGCGGGCGAAGGAGCCCTTGCGGTCGACAGCCCTGAGCCCATTCACGTTCCAGGAAATGATTTGCATAAGGTTGTCCCCATGGTATCACGCTCGGGAGTACGTTTAGGCTCTGCTGTTGTTATAATTTTGATATGAAGCTCCTCGCTACTCTTGTATTGCTCCTACTCATGTTCATAGGCGCATGGCTATACCTGCGTGAAGGGGATAAGACTACTGTAGTGCAGACCGCCGTGATCGGCGGCGAGACGACAGAGACAAAGGTAGAGGTGACGAAGACTGATATTACGCAAAACGGCCTAAGCTCTCTCCCTGTTGGCTTCCCAAGCGATATCCCTGTAGAGGTAAGCAATATCACTGAGAGCTACCGTGCAGCTTACCAAGGCAAGGGCTTAGTGCAGTACACCGTGAGCTATACCTCGGAGAAGTCTAGAGAATCACTGTGGAACTCCTACTCTGAGTTCATGAATAAGTCAGGGTACACCATAGACAAAGGCAGTTCCTCTAAGAGCCTTGGGCAGATATATGGGGTCAAGGGTATAGACTCACTCTCTATAATCATCTCGGTAAGGGGAGGGCTCTCGCTCGTGCAGATTAACCTTCTCGATAGGCAATAACGAGTAGAGATGGCTGAGAAACAAACACAGAGCAACAATCTGGCCCCTCTCCTCATAATCCTCGCTGTCCTCATAGTGGCGGTAGGCTGGAACTGGATAAGAGATACCCTCTGGTCGCGCCTAGCTTGGAACTACGGTCCCGTGCCATCGAACTTCGTGCTTGAGGCGAGCGCTAGCCCTGGGCAGGCAGTATCCGGCTTCCCCAAGGAGCTCATAGGTTTGGCCACTGATGTGAGGATTAAGAGCTCGGCCAAGTACAGAGTTACAGAAACCTCAAGTCAGGCCGAAGTGCTCACTCTCACCTATGAGACAGGTGCGCGCATACCGGAGCTCTTTGCCGCTTATACTGACTTTTTATCGGAGAGGGGATACACCATCCTCTCGACGGGCTCTAAGGGAGGGGTCGCGAGCGTGAATGCCGCTATGGGGAAGACGCTCATCACGGTGAGCATGTATGTCTCGAGCCTTGGCAAGAGCGATGTGCGAGTAGACGTGAGGAAACCAGTGGTACAATAAATAGATAATCATGAACATGAAAAAAACAATAATCGCATCGAGTATCGCCCTCGCGTTAGCGGTCGGCGCAGGTAACCTCTACGCATGGTCCGAGCCAGGCAGCGTTCCTCCCGCTGGCAATGTGAATGCTCCGCTCCGCGGCTCGAACCTCACAAACCTCTTCCTCCCTTACTACAACTCGTCTCTGGGGGCCATGGTCAACTCAACTCTTACTAGCGACGGCTCTAGTGCTACTGCTAATGGCAATTTGTTCACTACGGGTGCTCTCTACGCAGGCAATTCAGTCAGGTCTTGGAGGACAAGCAATGGGTCAGGTACTTTTTCCCTCGGCAATAGCGACGTTTTATTGGAGAGCAGGACAAATACTGGAGATACAGGACAATTTATTCTAAAGAACTGGCAGGCAAATAGCGTTTATCATACAGCCCTGTACGCAGATGCTTATGGACATGTTGGAATCGGCACTGATAGCCCAAACGCCAGCTTGCAAATAGCCGGAGGCAACATTACTGATAGCGTTGGGACCGGGGCCATTCTTAGGGTAGGCGCCCTCTATATGGATGGTGATGAAATCAGCACCACGGGTAGCGACTTATATCTTGGTAATACGGGGAATGCCTTCAAGACTGTTCATATTGGAAATGGTGTCGATGTCTTCCAGAGCGGCAGGCTGAATGTTAATGGGGACATAAATATTAGCGGATGTTATAAGGTCAATGAAACATGCATCACCGCGGGCTCAGGCACTACTGGCCCCGCTGGCCCTCAGGGTCCCGCCGGCCCTACAGGCGCAACCGGAGCAACTGGAGCCACGGGTGCTACAGGAGCCACGGGTCCACAAGGCCCACAAGGTCCTCAGGGTCCCGAGGGGGCGTCGCCCTTCAGCTGGGATGGCTCGACAGCTTCTCTGGGTGGCAGAATGGTGGTTGGACAGGGAGTGAATATCGGTTCGGACCCGGCAATTTATGGTGTGGGAGCCTATGGAGATGGAGTTAGAGGTGATGCCAGTTCCGGTGGCCGGTCAGGGGTTTATGGAACGTCGGCTGCTTTTGGAGGGTATGGTGTGTACGGGGAGAATGGTAGTGGCGGTTACGGTATCTACTGTAATGGTGGAAGTTGTGGCGGTAACCGCGCTTGGACGAACGCATCTGATGCAAGGCTTAAGCAAAACATAAGCACCATCTCTAGCGGGCTTGATAAGGTGATGCAACTGCGAGGAGTGAACTTTGAATTCAAAAATGCCCCTGGTGTTAAGCATGTAGGCTTTATCGCTCAGGAGATTAAGAATGTTGTCCCAGAAGTAGTTACTGTGGACCCATCAACCGGATATTACTCTGTCGCAGAGAGCTCAGTTAATGCTGTCTTAGTTGAAGCAGTAAAAGAGCTAAAGAAACAAAACGACGACTTAAGAGCTCGCGTAGACGCACTGGAAGCAAAGATAAAATAAAATGAAGAGACTACTCACAGCAGGCATCGCTCTCGCGGTTGTCCTAGTGGGTTTGTCTATGGTCTTGTTTGCATCGCCAACGAGGGCCTTGGCGGCAGCAATCGACTTGTCGGGCTACGCTTGGTCAGAGAACGTGGGATGGATAAGCTTCAAGGGGCCTACTTACGGAGTGACTTTGAGCAATACGACAGGACTCTTCTCGGGCCATGCCTGGTCAGAGAATATCGGGTGGATATCCTTCCAACAGGCTGACGGCACTAGCTGTGGAGGCGGTGCCTTGATGAACCTGGCTACTGGTGCTGTGAGCGGCTGGGCCAAGGTGCTTTCAACCGGAGCTTGCGTACACTTGGCAGGTACTGGATACGCTGTTGCATATACGAGCGCTACGAGCCGCTTCTCCGGCTACGCTTGGTCAGACACAGACGTAGGTTGGATACATTTTGCAGGGACTAATTACGCTGTCGTGACAGACTCTACTCTGACCTCTGACTCAACTATCAATGTGACAGTGAGTCCGACGAGCGCCGGGTGGACCTTATATAAAGATGGAGTGCAGTTCGCCACAGGAGTAGGCAACGGCACAGCTACAGTCACGCCAAGCGCCTCGGGCTCGTCTATTTCCATTACAGGAGGCAGCGTCGCGGGTTATGATTCTCCACCTGACTATACCAACTCGCAGGGAGGAGGCTCCTCTCTCACCTTGTTTGGCGGAGAGACCATAGGCTTCACCCTTACTTATACGCGCGCCTTTGACTACACGCTATCTAACGGCGGCACCGTCACGGTGGAAGAGGGAGGCACTAACCAGTTTGGCCAGGTGGTCATCCATGAGGCGCTCACGGGTACCTCAGGCGCCTCTCAAGCCGTGAGCTTGTCGGCTAGCGGCCAGCCAAGCGGCGTCAGCACCGCCTTCTCCACCTGTACCCCAGGCTCGAAGCCAAATTGCGACTCGACTCTGACTATAACTGTCGCCCCTACGACTAATCCCGGCACTTATCCTGTCACTATTACAGGCTCGCCTCTTGGCAAGACCACGACCTTTAGCCTTATCATTAATGCCGCGTCCGGCATGTCGGTCACCTGCAGCCGCACTCCATCCTCGGCTCATGTGGGCGATACTGTCCACTGGTCCTCATCCGTCTCGCAGAATCCAGCCCACCCTCCATATACCTATCTCTGGTCAGGCACTAACATCCCAAGCAATATTACGGATAGCGGCTTCGACATCGTGTACTCGACGACCGGCACCAAGACCGCAGATGTCACCGTGCGCGACTCGAAGGACAACATTTCGCACTGTATCCCTGCCGGTTCCATAAACATCGGCGTCAGCCCAATCTTTGAGGAGTTCTAGGCGTGCTAAAATGTTTTCATGCACATTGACGAGACTCAGCTTAAGAAGTTCCTACTCGACGCGGGACTTGTCTCGAAGAAAGACTTAGACGATGTCGCCTCCTATGCAGCGGAGAAGGGAATCGCTCTTGGCAAAGTCCTCGTTACAAGAGGAGTGCTCACAGAAGACGAGTATCGACGCACAGAGGGCTACATTCTTGGAGTGGCCTTCGTTGATTTGAAGAATCAGAAGCTCGACCTCGACGTCCTCTCTCTCATACCTGAGCCCATCGCTCGCAATCACAATATCGTCGCCTTCAAGAAGACTCCCGACACTCTCGAGGTAGCGATGCTCGACACTGAAGACCTCACGGCTATCGATTTCGTCGGTAAGTCTGTAGGGTTGAAGATTGTCCCGCGCCTTACTGATAACGAGTCCATGAAGTGGGCCCTCATGTCGTATCAAAAGAGCCTGCAAGACGAGTTCGGCAGCGTCATCGAGAAGGAGGCCGGAGCGCTAAAGCCTATAAAAGGCGGAGTAGAAGAGGAAGGGGACCTTAAGAAGCTCGCTGAAGACGTGCCTGTAGTGCGTATCGTCGATACACTACTCAAGCACGCTATAGTCCAAGGCGCGTCTGACATACATATAGAGCCGCAGGATGCTGAGGTCCTCGTGAGATACCGCATCGATGGCATACTCCACGATGCTATGGTCTTGCCGAAGACGACCGCTCCCGGCATTACCGCCAGAGTCAAAGTTCTCTCAAGCCTTAAGCTCGATGAGAAGCGCTTACCCCAGGATGGCCGCTTCAAGATAGAGCTCGATGGCGAGAAGGTTTCCTTCCGCGTCTCTACTTTGCCTACTTACTATGGTGAGAAGACGGTTATGAGGATTTTACGCGAGAATGCTTACGGCTTCACTCTCGAGTCTCTCGGCTTCCACGGACAAGCGCTCGAGGTAGTGCACGAGAGCTTGAAGCTCACTTCCGGCATGCTCCTCAACTGCGGTCCGACAGGTAGCGGCAAGACCACAACTCTCTATACTCTCCTAGATATATTGAACACGCCGAGCGTAAATATCTCTACCATCGAGGACCCTATCGAGTATCAGATGAAGAGAGTGAACCAGACTCAAGTGAGACCGGAGATTGGCTTCTCCTTCGCGCAAGGATTGCGCACGCTAGTCCGCCAAGACCCAGACATCATCATGGTGGGGGAGATCCGTGATACTGAGACGGCAGCGCTAGCGGTGAACGCGGCTTTGACGGGGCACTTGGTGCTCTCCACTTTGCATACTAATTCAGCAGCCGGGGCCATCCCACGACTTCTTGATATGAAGCTAGAGCCCTTCCTACTCACTTCGACTTTAGACGCTGTCATGGGACAGCGCTTGGTGAGGAAGCTCGGTACGAATAAGGAGAGATATCTCCTTAACAAAGAAGAAATCAACTCGCTCGGACACTTGGTATCTCTAGATAGGATGCTCGCTCTGCTCAAGGCGGAGAACTTGGTTGAGAAGGCCGCAACCTGGGAGCGAGTGCCGTTCTGGAAGGCTAAGGCCACAGCAGATGGCGACGGTTATCAAGGCAGAATAGGTTTATATGAAGTGTTGAAGGTCTCGCCTGCAGTGAAGGCCCTTATACTCCGAGGTGCGACACAGCAAGACATCGAGGAGCAAGGCAAGAAGGAGGGGATGATTACCATGCTCGAGGATGGAGTCTTCAAGGCAGTGCAGGGCATCACCTCGATAGAGGAGGTCTTAAGAGTGGTATCCGAATAATTATTGGAACAATGAAGTACGCCTTTACAGCTAAAAACAGAGAGGGAGTAGTCTACAGCGCCGAGGAGGATGCTAAGGACAAGCTCGAGCTATATGCCAAGGTGCGGAGCGAGGGGGGCTCGATACTCACTGCCAAAGAGGTGAAGGAGGGCAAGAGCCTGGTGAGCCTCTCCTTCGACCGAGTGAATACGCGCGATAAAATAGTCTTCGCCAAGAATCTATCGTCCATGCTTGCTGCCGGCCTTTCTCTCCCCAGAGCCATGAACGTCATGGAGAGAGAGTCGAGCAAGTCCTCAATGCAGAAGTTCCTGCGCTCTCTCTCGGCTGACGTGAGCAAGGGCGAGCCGCTATCGACCTCTCTTGCTAAGCAGGGCAAGGTTTCAAGCCTCTTCGTCTCGATGGTCAAAGCTGGCGAAGAGTCAGGCAACCTCTCAGGCTCTCTCATAGTCGTCGCTCGCGAGATGGAGAAGTCCTACACTCTCACGAGGAGAGTGCAGAGCGCGATGATATACCCCGTCATCATCGTGTGCCTCATGATAGTCATAGCGGTACTCCTCCTTATATATATGGTGCCAACGCTCACCTCAACCTTCCAAGGCCTTAATATCACCCTGCCTCTCTCGACGAGGGTCATCATTGCAACATCTAGTTTCCTTGTAACGCATACTCTCCTCGCGCTCTCAACCCTTGCCCTCCTTGTGCTCGGCCTCGTGGCTATTGTGAAGAGCTCTCCTGGGAAAAAGGTTTTTGACACAGTTAATCTAAGACTGCCTCTCATAGGCACGCTTCTGCGTGAGATAGGCAGCGCCCGAACAGCGCGTACTCTCTCCTCTCTCTTATCGGCCGGAGTGACGGTAGACAATGCTCTTGATGTCACAGCAAACGTCCTACAGAACCACTTATATAAGAGAGCACTTCTAGATGCCCGCCTCTCGGTGCAGAAGGGTGAGCAGTTGTCCTCTGTCTTCAGCAAGTATCCGAGGCTCTATCCGCCATTTGTGAGCGAGATGTCGGCCGTAGGCGAGGAGACGGGCAAGCTAGCCGAGATGCTCGAGAATGTGGCTATATATTATGAAGAGGATGTCGATAACAGGACCAAGGATCTCTCCTCGGTCATAGAACCTCTCCTCATGGTCGCGGTCGGCATAGCAGTGGGCATCTTCGCTGTCTCAATGCTCGCTCCGACCTACTCCTTGGTCAATCTCATTCAATAATGAGCATGCAAAATAGCAGAGGCTTCAACCTGGTGGAGGTCTTGGTAGCAGCTACCATCATCACGGTCTTCTTGGCAGCTCTCGTCGGCACAAGCAACCTCTACTTGCGAGCTTCGCGCACAAGTCCAGAGCGAGCTAAGGCTCTGTATCTGGCCGAAGAGGGGATAGAGAACCTTGTATACATGCGTGACCAGTCTTGGACCGCTTATATTGCTTCTGCGCCGACAGACTCCACCGAGAACATAGGCGCTTTCACACGGAGAACTGAGCTTGCGGGAGCGAGCAATCATACGAAGTCCGCTCGCGTCAGCGTATCTTGGCTCGATCACGATTCTATGGCGACTGTATCACTCACAGCTCTTATCTCGAACTTATATGACAATTAGATATTTTTTAACAGCTCGCCGGAGAGGCTTCTCTCTAGTAGAGATAGTGGTCTACATAGCCATACTTACCTTCCTTAGCATGATTATCATGAACACTTTCGCTACGGTGACTCATCTTGGCACTGTCGAGACAGGGCGAGAGAGCTCGACGCGTTCGGCCGTGGCCGTGCTCAACCGCTTGAGCCGCAGTATAAGGTCGGCAGGCAGCGCCTCGGTAGAGGGGGGCGAACTGCTTCTTGATGGCAATCCTGTGGATCTGAGCGCGTATCTCGAGGACGGGATGACTCTCGATGGATTGTCATTTAATCTGACTTCCGGAAGCACTAGCGCACGAGTGCGTACATCCTTCACTCTCCATGGAGAGAGTTTCTACTCAACTTCGGTCTTAAGGCACAAACGATGAGCATCTCTACCAAACACAAGTTAGAGCAAGGGCAGGCCATGATTATGGCTACAGTCTTCTTCGTCTTTATATCTACGACTGTTATCCTGGGTCTTGGCTCGATGATATCTAGCTCTCAAAGGCTTATATCGAAGTCGATACACTCTGAACAGGCTTACTACATCGCTGAAGCTGGGGCTGAAGAGACCGCTTATGCTCTCATGCATGGATTGCCGGCGGACACTCCCACGATAGAGAGCCAGTCTCCGGTAGTGGCAGTGGCTCCTGAGGGTGAGAATATGCGCATATCATCCACTGCCACTATTGATGATGTAGAGCGTACGGTAGAGATACTTCTCTATGCGAGCAGCACGGACTCTCGTATCCTAAGCTGGAAAGAAAGCCGCTAGCCCGGCGTCTGTGTGGTATATTACAGCCATGAAACTCATCCTTGTCGGGAATTGGAAGAACCACCCGAGTTCTATCAAAGAGGCATCCGCCCTTTTGAGCGGCCTAACGAAGAAAGCCAGAGTTTATAAGAAGCTCAGTACCTTCATCGCTCCTCCTACGACATACTTCGACCTAGTAGGGCAGAAGGCTAAGAGCATTGGCTCTCTCGCGGCCCAGGACATCTTCTTCACACCAGGAAGCGGGACATACACCGGAGTCGTGACGCCGGACATCCTGAAGAGCTTTGGCGTAAAGCTCGCCATTGTGGGACACAGCGAGCGCCGCAAGCTCGGTGAGACTAATCAAGTCGTAGCAGAGAAGGTCCAGACAGCTCTTGTCGCGGGCATCATTCCCCTCATATGCATAGGCGAGGAGGTCCATGATTATGAGGGACATTACTTTGAGTTCCTAAGCGCGCAGCTCAAGGCTTCGCTCGACGGCATCCATCGACGTTCGGACGCGGCCAAGCTCGCTATCGCTTATGAGCCAGTTTGGGCCATAGGCAAGAAGGCCAAGGATGCCATGCACCCCGCCGAGCTCGCCCAGATTGTCATATTCATAAAGAAAGTTCTGACTGAGATCTTCGGGCGAGAGGCGGCTGAGGGCATACCAGTGCTCTATGGCGGCTCTGTAGAGCCGGCAAACGCCAAAGAGCTTCTTAAGGGTTCTTGGCTGGACACGCATCTCTAGATGCCAAGAGTTTTAATGCTATCGCCGAAGCCCTTATCGCCTAACTTGACAAAAATCATATTTAGGTGTACTATACACAGGCACGGTGATTGCCGTGCCTGGTAAATCCGAGAGGGCTTACTTGCTTTTGTTCCTCACAGCGTCGCTAAAAGCTCTGGTATTAATGCCAGACACTCTTTGAGTCAATAGCGACAAGGAGAAAGGATGCGTCGTCTTCAGCGTACCATGCTCACCTGGCGGTTCGAGAACGATCTCGCTCCCGCTAGCCCGAACTTCATGCCCGTTAGTCTCGCTGACATGAGCGAGAAAGGGGTTTGTATCTCGCGAGTCGAGATTAGCCTCTTCCGCGACAAGGCCGAGATGGGTGTGTGGCTAGTTATTGGAGCGGGGGTTCTGCCTGGCCAGCGTGAGGGGATTCGCACTTGGCTCTTCCGCGTATTTCGTCCGCTCGGTGTTCCCGGTCTGCGGCTGGTCACGGAGATCGACGATGATGAGACCACTGAAGATGACCGAGGGCATCATCAGCATCCACAGGTCACCATGAACAGCAACAACGCTCGTCTCAGCTTCGAGTTCGATCGGGTTCCTGGCGAGGCGTTCACGACGACCGCGATGAGAGTGTTCTATGGGTTCGTCGACGCTCTCGAAGTTCCCGAGTCGTGGTGTTATCAGTTGCCATACCCGGTGGTCTATCAGGAGACCATGGTTTACGAGCCGAATGATGGATGGACTCCCTTCGGACACATTCTCGCCGATACGTGCCGTCTCGAGATGAGCAAGCATGAACAGCTGGTGTACCGCCTCGCAATGAAGTTGCGGGGAATCTCGGTTGACGTCTAAGTACCATCACTTCTCTACATGGCCGGCATCCTCTTGGGTGCCGGCCTTTCTTTTTATCAATAAGGATATGCGATAATAAGGCGGTGAAGACTCTCCCCAATCTCATCGAGGCGGATCCCAAAGGCAAACGTGTGTTTGTGCGCGTCGACTGGAACGTGCCCCTACTTCGCCAAGGCTCCGCAGGGCAAGCTATGGTCGCTGACGATTTCCGTATCAAAAAGAGCCTTGAGACTTTAGAATTTTTAAAAAAGGCTGGCGCGAAGGTTATCATCGCCACTCATCTTGAGCCGGACGATGCGTCGGTAGACATACTCAGGGATTATCTGCCCGAAGGAGCAGAACTCTTGCCAAACTTACGCGGGAATCCCGGCGAGAAGGGCAATGATGCTAAGTTTGCCGAGGAGCTCGCCGCAAAAGCCGATATATATGTGAATGAGGCCTTCTCCGCCTCACACCGTGAGCACGCATCTATAGTTTTATTGCCCAAATTGCTACCTAGCTTCGCGGGTATTCAGTTTGAGAGGGAGGTGGAGGGACTCTCCAAGGCTTTTAATCCCACGCACCCCTTCCTCCTTGTCCTCGGCGGGGCCAAGTTCGAGACGAAGCTGCCTTTGGTGGAGAAATTATTAAATATCGCCGATGAGGTCTTCATCGCTGGGGCGAACGCGGTACAAGTATCTGGAGATTTGATGAGGAATCCTAAAATATCCTTGCCTCTCGGAGACATCGCAGCTCTAGATGCTGATGAGGCTAATTTGAAAATGCTTGAGACTAAGATAGGTCAGTCCGAATTCATACTCTGGAACGGCCCTCTCGGCAAATATGAGGATGGTTATAAAGAAGGGACTCAAAGGCTCGCCAAGATGCTGTCCGAATCAGGGAAGGAAGTAATTGTTGGGGGCGCGGACACTCTAGCTGTTATAAAAGAGTTAGACCTTTATGATAAATTCTCCTTCGTCTCAACTGGTGGGGGAGCTATGCTCGACTTCTTGGCCACAGGCACTCTGCCCGGCATAGAAGCGCTCAATTAAATTTCCGGACCGTCGTCGCTTATCTTCTGCGGGATGAGATGGATGTGGACGTGTGGTATGTCTGTACCAACGATGCCTACTCTTACGAAATCACCTTCGTATTTATCCTTCAGCATTTTCGCTACACGTTTGACTGAGCGGAATACTTCGTCCGAAAGTTCATCCGGCATATCGATAAACCATCGGTGATGGGTTTTAGGAATGAGAAGCGTATGTCCCGGAGCTTTGGGATGAATATCAAGAAATGCGACGGTGTGTTCATCTTCATGAATGATTTCCGAAGGAATCTCTTTGTTCGCGATTTTGCAGAATAAGCAGTCAGGATCTCTCATTAATATGATGTTTTAGCCACTAAGCGCCCTTCTCTGTCGTATAGGGAGATAATCTCGTGCGAGGTTGCCCACATCTCCCAGGGCTTAGACAAGTAGACGTACCAAGTACTGCCTTGGAAGTTATTGTCTCCGGCATGATAGTCGAGACAAGCAGGGTAGTTCATGCGGGCTTTGATGAAGGCTATGCAAGCTCCGGACAACCCAGCAGAGTCGTCTACTGTTGGTCCAAGCTTGGCATCGTCTTTAAATACAGGCTTGTGACACGAGCGCATGCCAGCCAGGTAGTCCTGACAGGCTATGTCGAGCCCTTGTACCCCAGACTCTTTAGACGGGGCCGGACAAGAGCGGGCCAAGCCTGAAGGGAAGCGGTAGCTCTCAGCGAAGTAGCCTGTGCACTTGTTCTCCTTGAAGCTCACAAGCTGGTAGGGGCTTATATTGCCTGGGCTGCCGCTCATAACAACGGCTGTCTCTCCAGGTTTGAGCACAATATCACTTAGCGGGCTTTGCCCAGAAGCAGCTACGATATAGGCTCCTTGTGGTATCAAGGCTGAGTCTGAAGGATAGTAGACCTCGTTATTGCCGACAGCATAAGCTCGAGAGCTCTTGCCGTTCTCGAGCTTGTATCCGGTCAGGTCAACCGAGCTCCCGCCGCCGTTTTGTATAGTTATGTACTCCTCGCTAGGCTGGTATGTATAAGCGGCATTCCCTGTACCTAGGGAAAGGGAGCTTGCCACAACCGTGCTTGTAGTTTTTACGCCAGATAGCTTAGTTCCCGTTGTGGCCTTTGTGCCGCTGGCCTGCTTGGCGCCTGTGCCCGACACAGTAGGGCCTACTGCGCTCGTAGATGAGCTATTAGTGAAGGGCGAGAAGCCGAAGAGGCTCCCTCTGAAGACTCCGGGCACTACAAGTACGAAGATAACTACCGATATGGCAACGAGGATGAGGAGCCATTCGACGAAGTTTCCTCCGGTTAATTTCTTCATATGACGCTTGTATTATACAATACTCCGATGCTAGTTCGTGAAATTTTAGATAATCTCCTCCGCGAGAGGGGAGTCTCGCCGGAACTTGAACAAGATTTCCTCTACCCTGTATATGAAAAGCTCCATGACCCACTCCTCTTGCCAGATATGGAGCAAGCCAGAGACAGAGTCATAGAGGCGATGCAAAATGCGGAGCCTATAATGGTTTTCTCCGACTATGATGCCGATGGCATACCTGGTGCGGTCGTCATGAAGGACTTCTTCAGACGGGCAAAGTACGATAAGGTCACCTTTTACATTCCTCACCGACACGATGAGGGTTTCGGCCTTAATATGGAGGCTATCGACGAAGCCAAGGAGCGCGGCGCCAAGCTCCTCATCACCGTAGACTGCGGTACGGCTGACATAGAGGAGGTTGCCCATGCCAACTCGCTTGGTTTGGACGTCATCATCACCGACCACCATGAGAGCAATGAGTTGCCGAAAGCTCACTCGGTGGTGAATCCGAAAGTTAAACACTCGAAGTATCCCTTCAAAGAGCTTTGTGGAGCCGGGCTCGCCTACAAACTGGTGCAGGCAATACTCGCCAAAGAGCGATTTGGCACCAAAGAAGGCATGGAGAAGTGGTCTCTCGACATGGTAGCCATAGCTACGCTCTCCGACATGGTGCCTCTCGTCGGCGAGAACAGGATTTTCGCCAAGTACGGGCTCGATGTCTTGAGGAAATCTCCTCGCCCTGGCCTCCAAGCTCTGTGTAGGAAGCTAGGCATGGACCAGCGCTTTATAAACGAGGACGATATCGCCTTCATGATTACTCCTCGCATCAATGCAGCCTCGCGCATGGGCGTGCCGGAGGACGCTTTCAAGCTCCTCGCGACGGCAGACCTGCGCGAGGCTGACGCTCTTGCTCTCCACTTGGAGCAGATTAATAACGAGAGGAAGGTCTTGGTAGCAACTATTGTCAAAGACGCCAAAAAGCACTTGAAGCAGAGGGGTGAGCTGCCCGCAGTCATCGTCATCGGCAATCCTGAGTGGCGTCCAGCCATCCTTGGCCTCGTCGCTAACTCGCTTGTCGAGGAGTACTCGCGCCCGGCCTTCGTTTGGGGACGCGACGGCGACAATATGCTCAAGGGCTCATGCCGTTCGTATAACGGTTATGACCTATTTGAGCTCATGAGTGCGGCCAAAGAGTGCTTTGTTGAATTTGGCGGGCATGCGGGAGCGGGGGGATTCTCCATGACGCTTGAGAGTTTGCAAACTTTAGAAGAGAGACTTTCAGAATGCCTCTCTAGTTTAGTAGAAGGAGATAAGGAAGCTGAGAGTACCGGTATAGAAATCCAACTCAAAGAGATATGCGAAGATCTTTGGCAGACCCTCTCTCTTGTTGCGCCCTTCGGCACAGGCAATCCAAAACCTATTTTCAAAATTAAATCTGAAATCAAAGACGTGCGCCAGTTTGGCAAGGCCCAAGACCATCTTGAGCTCATACTGAAGCCCAATACCAAGGCTGTATCCTTCTTCTCGACGCCTAAGAGCTATGGCCTAGAACTTAAGCCAGAGTCGAACGTCAATCTCCACGTCCACCTCGAAAAATCCTATTTTAGAAATCGCCCCGAACTGCGCTTGAGGATTGTTGATATACTAGCGGCATGATAACTATCTTTACTGACGGGTCGTCGAAGGGCAATCCTGGGCCAGGGGGCTTTGCAGCTATTATCTCTGACGGTCTTATGGTGCGCGAGGTAGGCGGGAGCGAGAAGCATACTACAAACAATCGGATGGAACTCAAGGCGGCCATTCGCGCCCTTGAGTCTCTAGAGCCAACGAACGACACTATATATATCCACACAGATTCGCAGTACGTGATGAAGGGCATAACCGAGTGGATACATGGCTGGCTCGCCAAAGGCTGGAAGACGGCTCAGAAGAAGCCAGTAGAGAACCAGGACCTCTGGCAAGTTTTATATAAGAACACTGAGGGCAAGAACATAGAGTGGAAGCATGTTGCCGGCCATGCTGGCGTAGCTGCCAACGAGCGCTGCGACGAGATAGCCCAAGGTTTCGCCGACGGAGTGGATGTAGACTTATATGATGGACCGCTCGCCCAGTACAGAGTCAGTCTTGAGGCGTAACCGATTTATATACTCAGGGCTCTGGGGTTTTATCCTGGGGGTCCTCTTAGCTTCCTTATTCCAAATACCGCCCCTGGCTTGCGTGCTGGCTATAGCAGTCGCGTTCGTAGCCTATTTTGCAGAGAGACATGCCATTATTTTGATTTTCCTTTGTGCTTTGGCTCTTGGCGCACTGCGTTTTGATGTGAAAGACTTCCATGAGCTCTTGCCTATGGAGAGTACTGGCATGGTGGCGAGCGAGCCGGAGCACAGAGACATGGATACCAGGTTCGTCTTCGAGAGCGACAACGGAGAGAGAGCGCTTGTCTCGACGGATTTATTAAGCGGAGTGCAGTATGGCGACAGGGTAGAGGTGAGTGCCAACTTCAAAGTCCCGGGAGTCATAGTCGACGAGACGGGACGGAGCTTCGACTACGGGGCGTATCTGTCTAAAGATGATATTTATTACACAGCCAACTTTGCTAAAGTAGCTCAAATCGCCGAGAGCCCGTCGTCTGCTCACGGTCAGGCATCGGTAGATTCGCGACCGACGGGCTCTCGGCTTATTTCGGGGTTGCTCAAGGTTAAGAATTCTTTTGTTGAGAAGATGAGGCAGATTTTGCCTGAGCCGGAGTCCTCTCTATTGGCTGGGCTTATCGTTGCGGGGAAGCAGGCCTTGCCTAAGTCGATACTAGATGAGTTCCGCCGTGCTGGAGTGGTGCATATCGTAGTCTTGTCGGGCTACAACCTGACTGTCATCTCTGAGTTCTTGCTAGTCCTACTGGCCTTCCTTGGCAAACGCAGGTCGGCTCTCGTCTCGGCGGTTGCCATAGTAGCCTTCACCTTGATGACTGGGGCTACAGCTACCGTAGTCAGAGCCGCCATTATGATACTCCTCGTCCTCTTGGGCCGGATTATCGCTCGGCCTGGCTCCTCGCCGCGCATACTCCTATTCACGGGAGTCGTCATGCTTCTAGAGAACCCTAAGGAACTCGTCTTCGATCCATCCTTCCAGCTCACTTTTCTTGCTATGCTAGCGCTGATTTATACCGTACCGATATTCGAGAGATTTTTAACTAAAATCCCTGAGAAGTTCGGTTTACGTACGCTTCTCGCTACTACCCTAGGCGTACAAGTAGTTGTTTTGCCTTACATCTTGTACAACATGGGCAATTTCTCGACTGTCTTCCTGCTCTCGAACCTTCTTATACTTTTCGTAGTGCCATTTACCATGCTCATCGGCTTTGCTGCAACCATACTGGCCTATGTTTCAGGCATTATTGCTTGGCCACTAGCTTTTATATCGCACCTTCTGCTCTCCTGGATTCTGTTTGTAGCAGGTTTCTTGGGTAATTTGAAATGGGCCAGTATCCAAATACAGAGTTTCCCGCTTTGGTTGACTCTTCTTATATATGTAGTGCTGGGGACGCTGATTTTTGCAAAAGAAGAAGCGCGAGAACTAGTCTCGCGCTTCCGGAGTCACTGGCCGAAGAAGACAATCGTATCACCGCGGAGCTCCGCATGATAGAAGACGCCTTGGCGGAAGGGGCACACGTCGACGCTGTTGCCCTTGACGCCTTGATTCCATCTTGGGCCCTTGATGCGGTAAGGACTGTGGAGCACGAAACGTTCTGTCCAGCTCATCACCTTGCCATCTTTCGGCCTGAGGTGCGGACGGCCAGCCTCGAAATGCAGCCATCCATCCTCGTCCTTGCCTTGGCAGACGATGACTTCAAAGATGCCGCGGCGGTTGAGCGAGTTGACGGCCGCCTCGCGTCCGACAGGCAGCCAAGCTGCGGCAGCCGCGACGATAATCAAGATGAGGCCTGTCTGGGCCATGAGTGACGCACGACTTTGCAATCGATCTCCTTGTTGGGTCCGCTCTCAGCTTAGCTATTTCTGCGCTTCTGTAAAGTTCTTCTCGCACGTTTGCCAGTTGAGGTTTGCGAGGAAGGCGTCAACGTACTTGCCTTTGCCTGCTGCGCCGTAGTCGAGGATGTAGGTGTGCTCCCACACATCGAGCGCGAGGATGATAGGTAGGGAAGCGAAATGCCCAATATGCTGCTCCTCAGAGAAGCCGAACATGAGGTTGCCGCTCACAGCGTCGTAATACATGATGGACCAGCCTGGTCCGCGCATCATGCCGACGTTCTTAATAAATTTCATTGTAGTGTCGACTGAGCCGAACTGCTCTATCATCTTCTGCTCAAGCGCTCCGCCTGAGGTGAGGGGGGTCGGGCCGCCCTCAAGATGCTTGAAATAATACTCGTGAAGCCTCATGCCACCGAACTCGAAGGACAAGCGACGCTGGAGCTCGGATAAGGCAATCGCGTTTTGCTCCGAGTCTGCCATGAGCTTGCCCATGAGCTCGCAGATGCCGTTAAAGTTCTTTACATAGCCTGCGTAGAGGCCCAGATGCTCCTCTATAGACTTAGTCGAGATGCCGTTAAGCCCGCCTATATTAAATTTCAATGGTTCGAATGTTTTTGTCATGAGACGATTATACTATATGTATGAAATCTGTACGCCTGTATTGGCGTGAGTGCATCTTGGCGGTGCTCGTAGCGGCGAACTTGGTTGTCTTTAGCCTCGCTCGTGCAGAAGGGGAGACGGACTTGCTCCGTGTTTATTTCCTCGACATTGGCCAGGGCGACAGCATCTTCATCGACTCTCCGACACACGGCCGAGTGCTCGTTGACGGAGGTCCAAATGGCAAGGTCTTGAGCGAATTGGGCAAGATACTGCCCTTCGGTGATAGGCGGATAGATGTGGTCATTGAAAGCCATCCGGATGCAGACCACATCACCGGCCTAGTGGATGTGCTGAAGAACTATCAAGTCGGCGTCTTCATGGAGCCGGGCGTAGAGACCTCGACCAATAAGGTTCATGTCACGCTCGAGGGCGAGGTGCAGAGCCTCAATATAAAGAAGATCATTGCGAAGAGAGGTATGACCATCGACTTGGGTGCCGGAGTGGTGATGACAATCCTCTTCCCAAACCAAGATGTGAGGGACTGGGAGACGAACGATGCCTCCATAGTAGCCAAGCTCACGTATGGGAGTGAGAGCTTTTTGCTGACTGGAGATTCTCCCAAGAAAGTTGAGTACATCTTACTCAGCTTAGATAAAAATATTTTGAAATCGACCGTCTTAAAGGTCGGTCATCATGGATCGAAAAACTCGACCTCGCTTATATATGCTGAAGCTGTGGCGCCGGAGTATGCTGTCATCTCTGCCGGAGCGGGGAACAGGTATGGTCACCCGTCGAAAGAGGCCTTGGACGTCTTGAATCAAGTCGGCGCGAAAATCGTCTCAACCATAGACATGGGCACTATCGAATTCGACACAGACGGAGAGACGCTGTATCTAAAATAATTGCGCTTAAATAATACCTGCTTTCTTCAATACCGAGTGGGCGCCGCGCTTCTGGATGGTTTTGATGGCGCGAGTGGAGAGAGTGAGGGTGAGGGTCTTCTTCAGCTCCGGCACGTAGATGCGCTTCTTCTGCAGGTTCGGGTACTTCCTCACCTTGCCTGTAGGGTTGAACTGGGTAGCGCGAGTCCTGTTGGAGAAGCCTCCACCCATAATCGAGCCTTTATTGTTTACTGGGCATACCTTAGCCATAGTGGGCATTACTTTAACACAAACCCAGGCGCTTGCAAATGAGGCCCATAAGGCGTTTAATGGTCTAAGACCAAGCAGCCTGAGGGCAAAAACATGACCCGAGCACAGATCGTGAAAGGGCTTGTGGACTACCTCACCAAGCCGAAGTGTCCCAACGGTAAGTGCGGCATCCGAGACTCTCGCAGGGTCGAAGTGAGCCGAACAGTACGCCGACCGGGCAAGCCGGGCGATGGAGGCCTGTGGTATGACGAGGTGGTCGACGCCAACGAGTGCAATGGCTGTCACACCCGGTTTCGCCACGATACGCGGGCTGAGGATCACGACCCCAGTCGAATCCTCGCAGTTGCCTGAAGGGCAGGTAGAAGGGCCGTTCCGATTCATCGGAACGGCCCTTACTCTTTGATATAATCCTTATATGGCACTCGAATTCGTCATTCAGATACTCATCCTCCTCATGTCGGTCGTCATCCACGAGGTTTGCCACGGCCTCGCTGCTCGTTACTACGGCGACCACACAGCAGAGTATCAAGGCAGACTCACACTGAATCCTCTTAAGCATCTCGACCCGGTCGGATCGCTCCTCTTACCGGCTCTTCTCTTCTTCACCCATAGCGGGATAGTCTTCGGCTGGGCGAAGCCAGTGCCATATAATCCATACAACCTTAAACCTGGCAGATGGCCTGAGGCCGCAGTAGCCTTGGCTGGTCCGGCATCGAACTTCGCCATTGCGGCAGTCTTCGCCGTCCTCTTGCGCCTAGGCGTCTCGCATGACTACTCGCCGGCCTTCCTCCACATCACTGCGGCTATAGTACTAGTGAACCTGCTCCTCATGGTCTTCAACCTCATGCCCGTGCCTCCGCTCGACGGCTCAAGACTCCTCTTCGCTGTCTTCCCTGAGAGGCTATACAGGTACCGCAACTTCTTCGAGCGATACGGGTTCGTACTTGTCATCATCTTTATCTTCTTCCTATGGCAGTTCGTCGAGCCCTTGGTAGGCACCCTTTTCCATATCTTGACCGGACAGCCGCAATGAGCTAAAGTGTTGGCCTGTGTCGACCATCAACCAATTAGTCAAAAAGCATCGTCAGCAGAAGAGCCGCAAGCCTAAGGCGGTGGCTCTTGCGCGCGGCTTCAACTCCATTAAGAATCGCCCTGTCTTCTATAACTCGCCCTTCAAGAGAGGTGTGTGCGTTAAGGTGACCACCAAGACCCCTAGGAAGCCTAACTCCGCTATTCGTAAGATTGCCCGTGTCCGCCTCACTAACGGCCAGGAGGTGACAGCCTACATCCCAGGAGAGGGCCACAACCTCCAAGAGCACTCGGTGGTAGTGCTCCGAGGCGGCCGCGTGAAGGACCTTGGTATCCGCTATACTATCGTCCGCGGCGTCCTTGATACCTCCGGAGTAGAGAAGCGCCGCAAGGGCCGCTCGCAGTATGGTAACAAGCGCCCTAAAGCCGCAAAATAATATTGATACCCAATGAGACGCAAACTTAAAGCCAAGCCAAAGATAGTTCCCGACAGTGTCTACGACTCTGAGAAGGTAGCTAAGTTCGTAAACTACGTCATGCTCGAGGGCAAGAAGGTTACTGCCAGGAAGGTTGTCTATGCTGCGCTCGAGTCTATCAAGGAGCAGACCAAGAATCCGAACCCTCTTGAGGTCTTCGAAGCCGCTTTGAAGAACACCGGTCCTACTATGGAAGTCCGTTCACGCCGCGTGGGAGGCGCCAACTACCAGATACCCCGCGAGGTTCGTCCTGAGCGCCGCCAGTACCTCTCTATGAAGTGGATTGTAGACGCCGCTAGAGGCAAGAAGGGCAAGCCTATGCATGAGAAGCTCGCCGAGGAGATCATCGCCGCCTCAAACAACGAGGGCGAAGCTATCAAGAAGCGCGAGAACACTCACAAGATGGCCGAGGCCAACAAGGCCTTCGCCCACTTCGCTTGGTAGCTCGGGTAGGGTTATACTAATCAGATGGAACACGAACCAAACGAGGAACTGGGATTTGAATATCTTTCCGAAGAGGAAATTACGCAGGTTATACGAGAAGCTATTAATGAGTGGAAAATAGAAGACGGTCCATCAAAAACCGTGCCAGAGTTTTACGTTAACGAGATACAGGATTTTATAGCCAAAAAATACGGTTTAGATAGATTCTCTCTTCACTACCCGAGGTCAGAACCTGAGGGTGACGATAAAAAGATATTTGAAAACTTTCTCAAAGTTTTTTCAGATGAATTAGTCACAAAATACTTAAGAATGGCATAAGCAAAAGCCTCCTGATTATTGGGGCTTTTTTTATACCAATTCGGCAGTTACAATCAGGCGGTGGTCGTAGGTGGAGAGTCTGGTCGTAAATTTGCCGGCGCAGGTGATGAGGTTAAGCTGTTTTGCGGAGGTTGGGGCGAAGAGGGTGTACGGGGAGAGAGTAGCGAGAGAGTAGAGGTTGGATGCCTTAGTGACGTAATGGAGCACCCTACCGCTCTTCATATAGATGTAGATGTCCGAGCCTAGAGGGAGCTTGTTTAAGTTTTTAAAAGCGGCGAAGACATGAGCATCGAGGACTGCCGTGCCGGTATTGCCAGGAGCTACACCGCCTGCATACCAACCAACGTTGTTTGTGTAGCCAGAGGGCACATCCATCTCGCCCTTGGTATTGGTGCCGACGCCTTGGATGGGGGAGAAGAGGTTGATAGCTGGGGCGTAGATCCAAGTTGGAGCATCATTGGGGGCCATAGGACCAGCGGTGGCGTAAGTCACCGCGGCGCTCGCCGTCTTTACCGTAAAGGCGGGTAGTAGGGTTGCTGTAGCTACAAGAGCTATAAAAAAGATCTTTTTCATATGTATTTTTAATTTATTTCCGGAATATTTTACACGGCTGAACTTTTTTGAGTAGTTGTGCTTGGCATTACTGGTATGTGTGCTAAAAAGCAAGCTCAGCAGTAGTCATTTGAAATGAAAAAAGCCCCGAGCGCGTGTTGCGCAAGGGGCTTCCGATATTACTCCCAAGGATTCTTCTCCCTGGTTTTCTTCGATGACGGCCTGATCATGAGCCGAGCCCGGTCGTAGTCCTTGACTCTCATCATCTGGTAGACTCGCCACCTGCTGATGATTGGCCACTGCACATACCGGTACAGCTTCTGGATCCGCTCTGCATGGTAGTTCAGCAAATGACGATGCAAGAGTACTCCAGCGACCCCTGCTACCATGCTTGCAACCATGCAGATCACGAACTCTCGAGCTGCATCTTGACCGAGACCCCTGAGGTCGAAGACCTCCTGACAGATGCCCCAGACTGTGATGCTGACTCCAGCGCTTGTGATAACAACCAGATATACATCAAGGTAGAGGCCGTTCCGTCTTTGCATAATGCCTCGCTTTTTCAAAATGTGTGCGTGACCGAAAGGGTTCTGCTACTAAATTTACATAAATTAAGCACTTTGTCACGTTAGGTATGAAGGAATTTCAATGTCAGGTGATTTGGGATATCTCGAGGCTTATATCCTGCTCTGATTGCGGACGGTACTTGGAGTGGACGAGCTCGGTCTGACCAACCGGGCTTTCGTTTGATTATTGAGCTCTATTACTGTATTCTGATACCCAACAGCAGGTATCTGCTTATTTTTATTCAAAATCCCAAGGAAACAACAGAATGGAACGAGATTATCCCTTAGAGCGAGTACGTAACTTCGGCATCATAGCCCACATTGACGCGGGCAAGACCACTACCTCAGAGAGAGTGCTCTTTTACACTGGAGCTCAGCATAAGATAGGTGAGGTGCATGAGGGAGAGACCACTACGGACTGGATGGAGCAAGAGCGCGAGAGAGGCATCACCATCACGGCCGCTGCTATCACTTGCTTCTGGGCGCCTACATACCTATCAGAGGCTGACAGGAAGGATACTAAGAAGAAGTACCGCTTCAATGTCATCGACACCCCAGGGCACATCGACTTCACTGTGGAGGTGAAGCGCTCTCTCAGAGTGCTTGACGGAGCCGTAGTCGTCTTCGACGGCGTGGCTGGCGTGGAACCTCAATCCGAGACCAACTGGCGCTATGCCGAGGAGGCTCAAGTGCCGCGCGTCTGCTTTATTAACAAACTAGACCGCACAGGAGCTAGCTTCGAGCGTTCGTACGCCTCAATATTGAACAGGCTCTCGAAGAAGGCTGTTCGCATGCAGATACCTATTGGCGAGGAGGATGCTCACGAGGGTGTTATCGACCTCTTGAAGATGAAGGCCTACTACTTCGAGGGCAATATGGGTAACCAGGTGGTAGAAAAGGAGATTCCAGAGAACTTGAAGGCCGATGCCGAAAAGTATCGAGGCGAGCTTGTAGAGCGCATCGTCGAGAACGACGAAGGCCTTATGAACGCTTACCTCGAAGGCAAGGAGGTCTCTCTCGAGGCTCTCAAGGAGACTTTGAGGAAGGCCGTCATTGGCAACAAGATTTTCCCTGTCTACACTGGTTCCGCGCTTAAGAACAAGGGAGTCCAGCTCGTACTCGACGCCGTCGTCGATCTCTTGCCATCTCCGCTCGACATCCCTCCGGTCAAGGGCATTGACCCTAACACTGGTGAGGAAGTGTTGCGCCACGCCTCGGACTCTGAGCCCTTTGCTGCTCTCGCCTTCAAACTCCAGGCTGACCCATTCGTCGGACAGCTCACCTTCTTCCGTGTGTACTCGGGTACTATCGAGTCGGGTTCTTATATATACAACTCCACAACTGGCAACAAGGAGCGTCTCGGACGCATCGTCCGCCTCCAGGCCAACCAGCGCGAGGAGGTAAAGAAGGTCTTCGCCGGTGAGATTGCCGCTGCCGTAGGGTTGAAGGAGGCTAAGACGTCGCACACCTTCTCCGACGAGGACAAGCCAATACTCCTCGACCAGATCATCTTCCCAGAACCAGTTATCTCGCTGCGTATCGAGCCTAAGACCAAGGCCGACCAGGAGAAGATGGGCATGGCTCTTAAGCGCCTCTCTGACGAGGATCCAACCTTCCGCATCAAGTCGGATACTGACACAGGCGAGACTGTCATCATGGGCATGGGTGAGCTTCACCTTGAGATTATCGTCGACCGTATGAAGAGGGAATTTAATGTGGAGGCCAATGTCGGCAAGCCTCAGGTGGCATACAAGGAGACTATCACTGGTACTGCCGAGGTTGAAAACAAATACATCAAGCAGACAGGAGGCAAGGGTCAGTACGGTCACGTCAAACTCAATATCAAACCGCTTCCTCAATATGATCCGGAGGAGAAGGTGCCTAAGAACGCTCACCGCGAGGAAGGCTTCGAGTTTATCGACTCTATCAAGGGAGGAGTTATCCCTCAGGAGTTCATCCCAGCAGTTGAGAAGGGTATACGAGAGGCTATGGACCGAGGTATCCTCGCTGGCTTCAAGATGACAGACATCTCGGCCGAGCTCACCTACGGTTCGTATCACGACGTCGACTCGTCAGAAATCGCCTACAAGATAGCTGCCTCACAGGCCTTCCAAGACGCTGCTCGTCGTGCCAAGCCAGTTATCCTCGAACCTATCATGAAGGTTGAGGTCGTGGTACCAGAGAAGTTCATGGGTGACATCACCGGCAACCTCTCCTCGAAGCGTGCTCAGATAGAGGCCATGGAGGACAGGGGAGACTTGAAGGTTGTTCGAGCCAAGGTGCCTCTCTCAGAGATGTTCGGCTATGTGACGGCTCTTCGCTCTATGACCGAGGGGCGCGGGTCGTCGACCATGGAGTTCGACCACTACGCTATCGTGCCTAAGAACGTAGAGCTCGAAATCATCGAGAAGCGCACCGGAGCTAAGGCTTAATTAAACTAAATATTCAAAAAGCCCCAGGAGACTGGGGCTTTTTGTTTACACTGAGCTTGTCGAAGTGTTTGTGGGTAGGGTAAAGTAGTCCTCAGACCCAAAAGAGGAGCATCACCATGTTCTTGCGCTACAGCACTCAGGACCCCGTCGAGCCTTCGAAGGCGGAAACCCGCAAGGCTCGCGAGGCTGGAAAGCCTGTACCTGTACCCCCGCCGGCTCCAGAGCCGACCGCCACCCCCTGTTCATAACAGGGGGTGTTGCTTTATAAAGCTCTGCAGTAGAATTTATCTAGACCCTTCTACGGAGGAGCACTATGCGCAGACTGGCGAGGATGCTCCTTGGTACATTCCTCGAGCGCTTGAAGGCGAAGATTGGCTCAGGCACCTGGAGCGACAGTGGGCGCAGGAATGGGTCTCCCAAGATCAAAGTGAAAAGGGGAGGCCGAGTAGAGAAGTATCTGCGCGAGGTAGAGAGAGCCAGACAAGCGTCCGGCCTCAGAACCCCGTGAGATAGCGCTGCGCTATCTCACGGGGTTTCCTTGTAAATGTTGACTATTCGAGCCCTTATCTGTAATATTGCCCATTAGCGCTATACCGCTTTTGTTAGCTCTTTGAGAGCCTCTCAATAAAGGCTAAGTTAAGCGGTTTCTTGCGCTCCCTGGTTTTACTAACTTTAAATCTTAATTTACTAATAAATTACTATGGCAGACACATTCGACCGCTCAAAGCCGCACGTAAACGTCGGTACTATCGGTCACGTTGACCACGGCAAGACCACTCTCACCGCCTCCATCCTACATGTCCTCGACATGAACAAGGATAAGGGCTACGGTGCCAAGGTTGAAGCTATCGACCGCATCGACTCAGCTCCTGAAGAGCGAGAGCGCGGTATCACTATCGCCCTCCACCACTCGGAGTACTGGACCCCAGCTCGCCACTACGCTCACATCGACGCTCCAGGCCACGCTGACTACATCAAGAACATGATTACCGGTGCCGCTCAGATGGACGGCGCAGTTCTCGTGGTTGCCGCAACTGATGGTGCTATGCCTCAGACACGCGAGCACGTACTCCTTGCAAAGCAGGTTGGTGTGCCTAAGATAGTTGTGTTCTTGAACAAGTGCGACATGGTTCCTGATAAGGATCTTATCGACCTCGTTGAAGAGGAAGTTCGCGACCTTCTCTCAAAGAACGGTTTCGATGGTGCTAATACCCCTGTCATCCGCGGTTCAGGTCTCAAGGCTCTCGAGGCTAAGGACATGAGCGACGAGTATGCACAGAAGGTCTTCGAGCTTGTATCTACTCTCGACACCTACATCCCAACTCCTGTTCGTGAAGTTGAGAAGCCATTCCTCATGCCTATCGAGGACATCTTCTCCATTGAAGGACGCGGTACTGTGGTTACCGGACGCATCGAGCGCGGTACGGTCAAGGTCGGTGAGGAAGTCGATGTTATCGGCCTCCGCGACACTCAGAAGACTACCGTCACTGGTATCGAAATGTTCAACAAGCAGCTCAATGAAGGTCTCGCGGGCGACAACGCCGGCATCCTTCTCAGAGGTGTTAAGAAAGAGGATCTCTCGCGCGGTCAGGTGATCGCCAAACCAGGGAGCGTTACCCCTCACACAGAGTTCACAGCCGAGGTCTACATTCTTAAGAAGGAGGAAGGTGGTCGCCACACTCCGTTCTTCACCGGCTACAAGCCACAGTTCTACATCCGCACGACTGACGTTACTGGCGAGGTTACCCTCAATGCTGGTATCGAGATGATCATGCCTGGAGATACAGCAACCTTCAATGTGAAGCTCGTTGCTCCGGTCGCTCTTGAGGACCAGACACACTTCGCCATAAGGGAGGGAGGCAAGACTGTCGGCGCAGGAGTGGTTACGAAGGTTATAAAGTAAATTAGATGGCCACAAAGCCCAAAGCTACAAAAAAGGCTGCGGCTACGGCCGAGCCGGTCTCTAAGCTCCGCATTAGAGTGCGAGCCTACGAGTCTAAGATCCTTGATGTCTCAGTCAAACAGATTATCGACACTGCTCTCCGCTACGATGCTGAGATACAGGGTCCGATACCTCTGCCTACCGAGATAAAGAAGTACACCGTGAACCGCGCGGCCTTCGTCTACAAGAACGCCCGAGAGCAGTTCGAGATGCGCATACACAAGCGCCTCATCGATATCGTGAATCCGAACGGCAAGGTCATAGAGGCTCTCACGAACCTCTCCCTTCCATCCGGCGTCAACATCGACGTAAAGATGATCTAAACAGAGATGAAAAGCATCCTCACCAAGAAAGTGAATATGACGCAAATCTTCGCCGAAAACGGCGAGGTTTTGCCTGTCACACTTCTTATCTCCGCAGAGGAGCTTGGTGAGGGTACTCTGGTCGAGGGCGATACGGTTTCTGTTACTGGTATCTCGAAGGGCAAGGGCTTCCAGGGTGTGGTTAAGCGGCACGGCTTCAAGGGAGGTCGACGCAGCCACGGTCAGAAGCATTCTGAGCGCGAGCCAGGATCCATCGGCGGAGGTGCTCGCGCCGGAGGCCGCGTGGCCAAGGGTATGCGCATGGCCGGCCGCATGGGCGGGGAGAGAGTGACGGTCAAGAATTTGAAGATCGTCAAAATCCTTCCTGAGACCAAGGAGATCTTTGTCTCCGGAGCTATACCTGGCCGCCGCGGCACTAAGGTCGAAATCAGAACCAAATAAAGACATGGAAGCGCAAATCTACGACATCACAGGCAAGTCATCGAGCAAGGTCAAGCTACCGGAGAACCTCTTCGGCTTGTCTTGGAATGCCGACCTCGTGCACCAGGTCGCTACCTCGCTCGCTACTAACAAGAGGAAGCCTGTTGCCCACACCAAGGATCGCGGCGAGGTTCGTGGAGGAGGCAAGAAGCCATGGAGGCAGAAGGGTACTGGCCGTGCTCGACACGGCTCGACTCGCTCGCCTATATGGGTCGGCGGAGGCGTGACTCACGGTCCAAGGAACGAGAAGAACTTCGCCCGCACTGTCTCTAGGAAGATGCGCTTGAAGGCTCTCTATGTAATCCTCTCGAGGAAGTACAAGGACGGTGAGGTACTCTTTGTCGACACTTTGGCCATGAAGGAGCCTAAGACCAAGATGGCAGTGTCGGCGCTTAAGGGCCTCTCTCAGGTAAAAGGCTTCGAGAAGCTCTCGACCAAGAAGAAGAACGCCGCAGTCATCGCTCTCTCGGCCAAGAGTGCATCTACTGAGAGAAGCATGCAGAACATCGGCAGCGTCGAGGTCATGGAAATCCGCAACCTAAATCCGCTCACACTTCTAAATCACAAGTTCGTGGTCATAGAGAACCCAGCAGAGTCGCTTAAGAACCTACCAGGACATGCCAAAGAATAAAACCACAACAGAAGCGCTTCCGGTAAAGGCCGTGAAGTCCTCTCTCATAAGCCCACGCCTGACTGAGAAGTCGGCTATCCTCTCCGAGTCGCGCGGCGTGTACGCCTTCAACGTCGAGAGAGACGCAACCAAGCGAAGCATTATCGCTTCTGTGAAGGCAGAGTACAAGGTTACTCCAGAGAGCGTGCGCATGGTGGCTGTGCCGGGGCAGAATGTCATCTTCAAGGGCCACCGTGGCAAGAGGAGCGCTGGCAAGAAGGCGTATGTATATCTGAAGAAGGGTGATAAGATCGACTTCGCGTAAAATCAATACAGAACGAACATGAAACGATACAAGCCAACATCGAAATCGCGCAGGAACATGACCGGAATCAACTTCCGCGAGTTCGTCACAGCTACTAAGCCGGTGAAGAGCTTAACTAAGGGCTTCCGCCGCGGAGATGGCCGCAACAACACTGGCCGCATCACCACTCGCCACAAGGGAGGCGGTGCCAAGCGCCGTTACCGAGATATCGACTTCATGTTCGATAAGAAGAACGTGCCATTTACACTCAAAACTGTCGAGTACGATCCCAACCGATCTGGCTTCATTGGCCTTGTAGCATACAAGGACGGCGAGCGCCGCTACATCCTCCTTTCGAAGACTATGCGAGTCGGAGACACTTTTGTAGTCTCGGAGACTGCGCCTCTTACCCACGGCAACAGACTCCCGCTCAAGAATATCCCTGTAGGCACCTTCGTCTACAACGTCGAGGTGAAGCCTAATGGCGGCGCCAAGATGGCACGCTCGGGTGGCAGCTATATCGAGGTCTCAGCTAAGGACCAGGGCTATGTTGACCTCAAGATGCCATCAAGCGAAGTGCGCAAGGTCCTCGAGACTGCGTGGGCCACTATCGGCGAGGTATCGAATGACGAGAACAGGCTCGTGAACTTGGGTAAGGCCGGACGCAGCCGATGGCTCGGTATCCGTCCTACCACTCGCGGTACGGCTATGAACCCGGTAGACCACCCACACGGCGGAGGAGAGGGACGCCAGGGCCGCGGACGCAGACGCGCTATATCTATATACGGCAAGCCAACAGGCAAGGGTCAGAAGTCGCGCCGCGCTAAGAAGTACTCCAACAAGTTCATCGTCCGCCGCAGAAAAGTCGGCAAGAAGTAACAAACAAAGTCCGCCGTAAGGCGGATTTTTGTTTGACTTAGAGTGATGATTTCTGTATCAATAAGTTAGGCATGTCACATCCACAGAGGAGGCGCAGGTGGCTGAAACGATCATTCCAGGCAATATCCGCAGACGAGTCCGGTACGGAGCAAAACAGCTTGACCGCTTCCAGCCAGGCTGGGTCGGCAGGGTCGACGTAGACAAGCTCGATGTTTCCGACCGAGAGCGCTGCGTCGCTGGGCAGCTTGTCGGCGACTTCAGCCGCAACTACGATCAGCTCGACATCAGCAACAACCCCATCGCCACTGGAATGTTCGTGGAGGGGCCACTCGACTCTCCCGTCGTGCGGAGCGAGTACCGCCTTCTCACCGAGGCATGGAAGAGGGAAATCGCTGTCCGGAGGGCGAGGATGAGCCATGTGCCCAGATTCTTTTCACGGCTTTTCGGCAGAATGTGGAATACACTTCTGCCGGCTTAAACGCCTAGCGCACGCGGAACATCGCGTGCGCTATTTGTTTGACCGATTCGCATTTCGGGTATTAAATATCAGAAGACGCCTTCCGGAGGGACCATGCCACGCAAAAGATCTAGAAATGGAACGGGAGGCAGGCGCAAGAAGAAGGAGGAAGTTCCACCTCGTCCGCTGCACTCCTTTTATGTAAATCAGGAGAAGACAGATGTTTGGAAGGAGTGCAAAAGATTGATGGATGAGCATGACGCCGAAGCCATCAAGAGAAGCCGCGGAGGAAGACCGCGCAAACATGCAGTCGAGGCCCTACTGGAATAGTAGGGCCTTTCGTTTGCAATTTTTATCCAAAAGTGTAAAGTGAGCGGCGTAAGGTCAAAGACAGGGGGCGGCGAAAGCCTTAATCACTAAGCCTCCCGAGACTACTCTCTAACCGCTTTCGGGCGAGTCAGCGACCTTATAAGGTCGATTTTATTTGTCAAAAACACAAACAGACAAATGGCAATTACTAAACAGAAGAAGGTAGAGATAGTGGACAAGCTGACTAAGGCTCTTAAGGATGCTAAGGCGCTCGTCTTCGTGAACTTCCACGGACTTAAGGTTTCCGACGCCACCGCGCTCCGCCGCGCTCTGAAGAGCGAGGGTGTGAGCTACCAGGTGACCAAGAAGACTTTGACCAAGCGAGTGCTCGACGCGCAGATGTACGAGGGCGCGAGCCCAGAGCTCCCTGGCGAGCTCGCTATGGCTTGGGGCGAGGACCTTGTGGCTCCTGCGAGAGGCGTGTACGCCTTCGCTAAGAAGTTCCCTGAGGCGCTCTCCATCCTTGGAGGAGTCTTCGAGGGCAGGTACATGTCTAAGGCCGAGATGGAGGGTATCGCCACGATACCTGAGACTCCGGTTCTTAGGGGCATGTTCGTGAACATCATTAACTCTCCGATACAGCGCTTTGCTATCGCTCTTAATGAGGTAGCTAAGAAGAAATAGTAGAAATTAATTAACCAATATGAACCAAGATCAAATCATTGAAGCAGTTGAGAAGCTCTCCGTGCTCGAGCTCAACACTCTCGTCAAGGCAATTGAGGAGAAGTGGGGTGTCTCAGCTACTGCAGTCGCAGCGGCTGGCCCAGCAGCAGGCGCTCCAGCAGAGGAGGCTAAGGCTACAGCGAACGTCGAGCTCACTGATGGCGGTGCTAACAAGATAGCCGTTATCAAGGTGGTCAAGGAGGCACTCGCCCTCGGCTTGAAGGAGGCTAAGGACCTCGTCGACGCAGCCCCTTCAATGTTGAAGACCGACATGAAGAAGGAGGAGGCAGAGGCCCTCAAGAAGAAGGTGGAGGAAGCAGGCGGCAAGGTTACACTTAAATAACTTAACCAGACTGTTTCTACAAAAACCCCGCAATTGCGGGGTTTTTGCTAGGGTGTACAATACGCCCATGACAAAAGCGGTTGCGCATATATTCGGCTCTGAGGCCAAGGTCAAGGTTATGCGTCTCTTTATATATAACCGGGGGTCGATATTCACTACCAAGACCATTATCGAGAGGGTCAAAGAGAGCTCTAAATCGGTAAGAAAGGAGCTTGGAGCCTTAGTGAAGGCCGGGCTCATTAAGAAGCGCGCCAAGGGCTTCGTACTCGCTGACGACTACCGCTACCTAAGCGCCCTAGAGCACTTTATGACAGACACCTCCAAGGTTTCCGAGAGGGATATTGTGAAGAAGCTCTCCAAAGCAGGCAATATGCGCCTAGTGCTCACCTCTGGCTTCTTCCGCCATGACCCTGAGGCTAGGGTAGATCTCCTCGTAGTAGGGGATAAGATTAAACCTAAGAGGCTCATAAGCGCCATAGCCTCTATTGAGGCTGACTTAGGCCGTGAATTGCGCTATGCCGCCTTCGAGACAGTCGACTTCAAGTATCGCCTAGGGGTATACGACAAGCTCATCCGAGACATCCTAGACTATCCACACCAAAAGCTCATCGACAAAGTAGGGGTTCCGCCTCTGGTATAATAGGTGGAACCCAAGTTATTGGGATTATTAGCAAACAGTACTGTACGGATACATGTATATAAACACATGGAGCAACGTTCTTCAGCTCTCTTTCCAGAATCTCTGGATGGGGATCGTTAACTTTGTTCCGAACCTAGTCATCGCTCTCGTCATAGTCATCATCGGATGGCTCATCGGCGCTCTCTTTGGCCGGGCGATTTGGCAGGTTTTCCGCTCTATCAAGCTCGATGAGGCCCTAAGGCGCGCAGGATTCGAAGGTTTCCTTCGCCGCGGTGGACTCAACCTTGATTCGGGCGCGTTCATCGGTGGTCTCGTAAAATGGTTCATAATCGTAGTCTTCCTTGTGGCAGCCTTCGACGTTTTGGGCCTTACTGAGGTCAATCTCTTCCTTCAGCAAGTGGTCATTGCCTACCTACCTAGAGTTATCGTAGCGGCACTTGTCCTTCTTGCTTCTGGAGTGATAGGAGACATCGCCGAGAGAGTAGTCGTCACGGCTGCTCGCACTGCAGACATCAAGTCAGCACACTTCGCAGGTGCTATCGCCAAGTGGGCAGTCTGGGTCTTCGGTATCCTCGTCGCTTTGTCCCAGCTCGGCATCGCCGCAGCTTTCAGCCAGACGCTCTTCACGGGCATCGTCATCGCCATCTCCTTGGCACTTGGCCTCTCCTTTGGCCTTGGTGGTCAGGATGCGGCAGGACGCTTCCTAGAGCGCTTGCGCGGAGATATGGGTGGACGTCATGGCAACTAAATCCCGGTATTAAGCTAGATAATACCTGAGATAGCTAAAGGCCCCGCAAGGGGCCTTTAGCGTGGAGTCTTGAGGCGGGTCGGTTTGACAATAGCCCTTGGTTTCTATACTATATTCCCCACAAGCGTTCGAACGCTTTTTGTTTTCTAATAAGCGATTAATGACAAGGTCAAGCAAAAAAGGCCCATACGTAGACCCTCGAGTGATGAAGAAGATCGAGGGCAAGAAGCCGGGTAATACTGGCGTTATTAAGACGTGGGCTAGAGCCTCGCAAATCGCTCCAGAGATGGTCGGATTCACCTTCGGAGTCCACAACGGACGCGACCACGTAGAGGTCTTCGTTACTGAGGACATGGTTGGGCACCGCTTGGGCGAGTTCTCTCTTACGAGGAAGTTCGTTAAGCACGGCGGTAAGATGCAGAAGGAGATAGAGGTCAAGGCCAAGGAGTCTGAGGTTGCAGCCGCTAAGGCCGCCAAAGCCTCGACCGAAACTAAGAAAGCATAATCACTATACATGGCCGAAGCTAAAGCAAGTCTCAATAATTACCGCCAGTCGCCTAGGAAGGTCCGCGTAGTTGCCGACCTTATGAGAGGCAAGTCGGTCGAGGATGCTTTGGTCACCCTTACCTTCACCACGAAGCGCGCTTCCGGCCCGCTAGAGAAGCTCCTTGCTTCGGCTATTGCTAACGCTAAGAGCCTGTCTTTGCCACTCGATAAACTTGTGGTTAAGGAAATCCGCGTCGACAGCGGAGCTACGCTCAAGCGACGCAAGTCCCGCTCACGCGGCCTTGCTAACCCTATAAAGAAGCGCACATCCCATATCAATATCGTGCTAGCCGAAAAATAGACTGAAAAACTAATATGACACACACAGTACATCCATATTCGCACCGCCTAGGCATCTTGAGGGACTGGAAGTCCCGATGGTTCTCGCCTAAGGGCAAGTTCTCCGAGTTTCTCGCGGTGGATGTGCTTGTGAGAGCCTTCCTAGAGAAGCGTCTCAAGGGCCAGTTCGTCTCGGACATTGAGATAGAGAGGAACCAGAAGGCTATCCGTATCATCGTCTCCACCTCTCGCCCAGGCATGATCATAGGACGCCAGGGCGACGGCTCACAGAAGCTCCTCGCGGAGTTGAAGAAAGTCCTCGAGAGGAAGAAGCTCTTGCCCCAGAAGGTCGAGCTCAAGCTCGATATCCGCGAGATAAAGTCGCCTGAGTCGAACGCTGCTATCGTCGGCGAGATGGTCGTCGAAGGACTTGAGAAGCGCTTGCCCTTCCGCCGCGTGGTAAAGAGCATGCTAGAGAAGGTCATGGCCAACCGCGATGTGCAGGGCGTGCGCATTTACCTCGCTGGACGCTTGGGAGGCGCGACTATGAGCCGCACCGAGGATAGGAAGCTCGGACGCATCCCTCTTCAGACCTTCCGCGCTGACGTAGACTACGCTCAGGTGAAGGCCATCATGCCTTACGGCACTATTGGCGTGAAGGTCTGGATATATCGCGGAGACATTTTCGACAAAGATAAAAAATAATATGTTATTTCCTAAGAAAGTTAAATACCGCAAGTGGCACACCATGCGCAAGAACCCTCTCAAGGTGGGTGCGGCTACTCGCGGCGTTACCGTCGCCTTCGGCTCCTTCGGCCTCAAGGCTACTGACCAGGCTCGCATCAAGTCGAACCAGATAGAAGCGGCTCGTAAGGTGCTCTCCCGCTCTATAGGCAAGTCGGGCCGCCTTTGGATTCGCATTTTCCCTGACATGCCTTATACTGCGAAGCCCGCTGAAGTGAAGCTAGGTAAGGGCAAGGGCGACCTCCAGGGCTATGTAGCCCCGGTTAGGGCCGGACGCGTGCTCTTCGAGGTTGACGGCATCCCTGAGGCCGCGGCTCGAGAGGCTCTACGCAAGGCTGGCACCAAGCTCCCGGTTAAGACTCGTATCGTCGCAAGACAGCAATAAAATACTGCTCATAAATTCGCAACATGGCTAAGAAACTCACAGGAACAGTAGTATCGAACAAGATGAAGGACACCGTCGTCGTCCTTGTTCAAACATATGAGAAGCATCCTAAGTATGAGAAGTTCATTAAGCGACACAAGAAGTTCAAGGCCCACGACGCTGGCAATGTGAAGCAGATGGGGGATAAGGTCACCATCGAGGAGACGAGACCTATTTCCAAAGATAAGCATTTCAAAGTTTTAAACTAATATGATCCAGCCACGCAGCATAGTCGAGATAGCAGACAACTCCGGAGCCAAGGTCGGACGCATCTTCAAGGTGCTTGGTTCCTCGAAGAAGCGCTACGCCCGCATTGGCGACATCGTCGTCCTCTCAGTGCAGAAGGCTGAGCCCCGCAAGCAGGTGAAGAAGAAGGACGTCCTCTATGCCATAGTCGTCCGCCAGAAGGCCCCTTTCCGTCGCGTAGACGGTTCGTATGTGCGCTTTGACGAGAACGCAGTCGTCATCCTCGACAAGGGCAAGGAGGAGCCTATGGCAGGACGTATCTTCGGCCCAATACCTAGGGAGATTGGTGAGAAGGGCTTCCAGACTATTATCTCTAGAGCCCCAGAGGTTGTTTAAATATACTGATATGCACGTAAAGAAAAACGATGATGTAATAGTGCTCACCGGCAAGGACAAGGGCAAGTCCGGCAAGATTGTGCGCGCCTTCCCCAAGCTCGGTCAGGTGGTTATAGACGGCATCAATATAAAAAAGATCCATGAGAAGAAGGGGACTGGCGGCAAGGGTCAGATAGTAGAGCGTGCATACCCTATAGACGCCTCGAATGTTCGACTAAAGAAATAAAACAACTGTATGGAAAACTTAAAGACTAAAACCAAGAGCTTGAAGGGATACACGAACCCGATGCAGCAGCCAAAGATTGTTAAGGTCGTGGTCTCTGTAGGCGTAGGCTCTCTCAAGGATAAGAACAAGATTAAGGTTATCGAAGACCGACTTTTGAAGATAACTGGACAGAAGGCCGCACCAAGAGGCGCGAAGATAGCTATCGCTAACTTCAAGAGCCGCCAGGGTGATGTCGTAGGCTACCAGGTCACTCTACGAGGGGCACGCATGCAGGACTTCCTCGAGCGCCTCATACACATCTCTCTCCCTCGTACCAAGGACTTCCGAGGCATATCCAAAAACTCCGCTGACGAGATGGGCAACTACACCTTGGGCATTAAGGAGCACACCATCTTCCCTGAGACTGCCGACGAGGAGTTGAAGGATGTCTTCGGCCTCGCCATCACCGTAGTCACTACCGCTAAGAGCCGCAAGGAGGTACAGGACTTCCTCGAGCATCTCGGCTTCCCATTCAAAAAGGTCGAAGAGCCAAAGAAGAGATAGATAAATAATCAATGAATACACGAAGCCCCGGCGATTGCCGGGGCTTTTGCTATCTACAGTCGGACTCGGGAGCCGAAAGGAACATTGCCGAAGACTCCCATGAGGTCTTCTGCTGTGATTTGCTCGGCGCGGCGTGCGCCGATAACCATGAGCTGGAGGCGTGCCTGCGTCAGCCGCATTCGTCGGATGAAGTGGATGGATTCCTTCTTCGACCATCCCGGATGCTCGAGCATGAAGGCGGAAACCTCCTCCTTCTTTGGCTTGTCGCGAAGCCACTGCTTGGCTTCCTTCGCAGAGCAGTTGCGTAGGTCCATCGCTCCTTCGACGAGTCGTGGGTCGAGGCGGAAGCCTCCAAAATTGAGTTTCCACATCAGCCACCTCCAACAATTTCGAGAGCAAGATCAACCGCGAACTTGGTTCTGAAGTAGACCGCGATTTGGTGGTCGTCCCAGTCGGGGTGCTCTTCCTTCAGCTTGGCAACTTCGGCTTCGGTGGGCTTCAGGGACTTTTTGTCCGCCATTTTGGCTCCAGAAAGGGGTCTTGGATAATTATGCTCCAAACGAAACCCCGCGCAAGCGCGCGGGGCTTTATCTGGCACTGGTGGCTCGTTGGAGTCGCCGGGCCAACTCGATGGTCTGAGGTATGGATGGTACCCCAGTAGGGTATTGGTCGACCACTGCGCGTCCGTCGTCTATCATTTCGAGAGCTTCGACCAAGAAGTCTCTCGGCACAGTTTCCATCTTCCTCTTAGCCATGAGGCCCTCGACTAAGTGCACAAAAGTCATTGCGGTCATTTGGCACCTTGCCTCCTCTGGGGTCTTTTGGGGTGGGGTCTTGAAGTAAGCTAGCACATATGTTAGTCTGGTGCCACGGCTTTACCGCCTTTTTTGTCTCTATTTAAGGCGTTTAGCAAGCTCACATAATGGCCAAAACCTCAGTTATCGCAAGAAGCAAGAAGAAGCCCAAGTTCTCAACTCGGGCTACTAATCGCTGCTTCCGCTGTGGCCGCAAGCGCGGCTTCATGCGAGACTTCGGTCTCTGCCGTATCTGCTTCCGCGAGCTTGCTAACGAGGGCAAGATCCCAGGCATTAAGAAGTCTTCCTGGTAATACATACACATGAACCCTATCGCAGACATGCTCATCCATATGAAGAACGCCGGACACGCCGGTCGCCACAATGTGGTAGTTGGTTACTCTAAGATCAAGCACGACATTGCTGACGTTCTCAAGGAAGAGGGTTATGTGAAGGCGGTAGAGAAGAAGTCGAAGGGCGCTAAGCACTCGCTCTCTATAGACCTCTTCGTCGAAGAGAGGAATCCTAAGGTCAAGGGAGTAAAGATTATCTCCAAGTCCTCGAAACGCGTATACAAGAAGGCTGCTGACATCCACGCTGTGCGCCAGGGCTATGGACTCTTGGTCCTCTCTACTCCTCAGGGAGTCATGGCTGGACACAAGGCCAAGAAGGCTGGTGTCGGCGGTGAGGCACTATTTTCAATCTGGTAATTTCGAGTTTACGAGAAATCAAAAACAGCATGTCACGAATTGGTAAACAAATAATAACACTTCCCGAGAAGACGGAGATAACAGTCTCTGAGAGGACTTTTGCTGTGAAGGGCCCCCTTGGCGAAGTGACTCGCAACACTCACCCAATGATTGAGGTGAAGGTGAACGGCAGGGAAGTCACCGTGGAGCCTAAGAGGCTTACTCTTGAGAGCCGTGCTCTCTGGGGTACTTATGCTTCGCACCTTAAGAACATGGTGGACGGAGTGAACAAGGCCTTTGAGAAGAAGCTCGTCCTCGAGGGTATCGGCTACAAGTCCGAGGTCAAGGGCGACGAGATGGTCTTTGCCCTCGGCTTCTCGCATCCGGTAAGAGTGAGCGTCCCTAAGGACCTCAAGGTCACCGCAGAGAAGAATGTCATCACCGTGAGCGGTGTAGACAAGGAGAGAGTTGGCGAGTTCGCCGCTAAGCTCCGCGACCTTAAGAAGCCAGAGCCTTACAAGGGTAAAGGTATGCGCTACTCTGACGAGGTCATTAAGCGCAAGCAGGGCAAGAAGACAGCCTAATACACGCACATGAAATTAAACCAGAAACAGGCTAAAAGGGAGAGAAACCACAAGAAGATCCGTTCCCAAATCTCCGGTACGGCTACTTTGCCTCGCTTGGCTGTCTTCAAGTCGAACACTGCCATCTCAGCCCAGCTTATCGACGACGAGCGCGGAGCTACTCTGGCTCACGCCAGAGGCAAGGATGCCGAGAAGGTTGGTGCTGAGGTGGCCAAGGCGGCTATCGGCAAGTCGATAGAGGCCGTGGTCTTCGACCGAGGCGGATACATATACACTGGCAAGGTCAGAGCCCTAGCTGATGCAGCTCGCAAGGCCGGACTCAAATTCTAATATTATGGAACCAGAAACAATCACACAAGTAACACCAGAGGCAACTCCCGCTCTCCCGACGAACGAAGTTGTCGGGACTCCGACTGCAAGCGTCGGAGCTGCAAGGAACGACAACAGGATGAGTCGAGACCCAAGAGCTGCTCCTCCTAGAGGCGGCAGACGAGACAACCGCCGCGGGCCTCGCCGCGACACCAGACCTAAGTCTGAGTTCGACCAGAAGATAGTTAGCCTCCGCAGAGTGACCAGAGTGACTTCCGGCGGTAGGCGCTTCGCCTTCGCTGTCTGCGTGGTAGCAGGCAACAGGAAGGGCATGGTCGGAGTCGGCCAGGGCAAGGCAGGAGATACGCCTCTCGCTATAGAGAAGGCCTTCCGCGACGCAAAGAAGAACATGATAACCGTGAACACCACCTCAAAGATGTCCATCCCTCACGAGACAGAGGCCAAGTTCGCCGCATCAAGGGTGAGAATCATGCCTGCTCCGGGCAAGGGGATACTCGCAGGCTCTTCCGTCCGTGCCGTCCTCGAGCTCGCCGGCATGCGCGAGATATCGGCCAAGCTCTTCTCCCGCTCGAAGAACAATATCAATAACGCATACGTAGCCATCGAAGCGCTTAAGAAGCTCTCCGGTACGAAGTTGAAGCGTGTCCACCGAGAGGCCGTCACCAAATAATATAAGTATATGCAGTCCAACACTCTACAAGCCAAGACCAAGCGCACAAGAAGCCGACAAGTCGGTCGAGGCGGCACGCGCGGCAAGACCTCAGGCAAGGGCACCAAGGGGCAGAACGCTCGCGCCGGACGCAAGAAGCGCCCTGAGCTCCGCGACTTCATCAAGCGCTTCCCTAAGCTCCGTGGCCGCGGCAAGAACTCCTTCAAGGCCTTCCAGCCTAAGCTCTCCGGCGCTGCGCTAAAGGCCCACCTAGCTGAGAAGAAGGCAAAGAAAGCAGATAAGAAGTAATACCATGTTCGGCACCTTCATACAGAAAATGCGTCTCGTCTTCGGAGACCCGGTGCTGCGCGGCAGGATACTCATGACCGTTGGCATCCTCATCCTCGCGAGAGTCCTCGCGGTTTTTCCCATACCTGGCATCAACTCGGCTGCGCTCGCGAGCCTCTTCACTGGCAACCAGTTCCTCTCGCTTTTGAACATCTTTTCTGGCGGCGGACTATCCTCGCTCTCCATAGTCATGCTTGGAGTGAGCCCTTACATCACGGCTTCTATCATCATGCAGCTCCTCACTCTCATGGTCCCAAGGTTGAAGGAGATGTACCAAGAGGAGGGTGATGCCGGACGACGCAAGTTCGCCCAGTACTCGCGCCTCCTCACTGTGCCTTTGGCACTCCTGCAGGGTTATGCCTTCCTCACTCTCTTCCAGAGACAGGGAGTTTTGCCGTCACTCACTCTCTCGACTTTGGCTCTCGACATGGTCCTCATCACTGCAGGCTCGCTCCTCATGGTCTGGCTCGGTGAGATCATCACGGAGTTTGGCGTTGGCAATGGTATCTCCCTCATCATTTTCGCCGGCATAGTCAGCCGCTTGCCTGGCACCTTGGGCCAACTCATATTCACCTTCGACCCATCGCAGCTCCCGACCTACATTGGCATGCTCGTGCTTATTATCCTCGTAATCGTGGGCGTTGTCATTGTCACAGAGGCCGAGCGTCCTATACCTATCACTTATGCCAAGCAGATGCGGGGAGGCTCCGTCTCAGGAGGCATGACTAGCTACTTGCCTCTACGATTAAACCAGGCTGGAGTTATCCCTATCATATTCGCTCTCTCGGTGCTCCTTTTCCCACAGATGATATTGCAGTTCCTCGGCAATTCGTCGAACGTCTCTGTAGCTCACACATCGGCTACTCTCCTCGGCTACCTTACCAATGTCTGGTTCTATGACATTGCTTACTTCCTCTTGGTCTTCGTCTTCACATACTTCTATACTGCAGTGACCTTCGACCCAGACCAGATGGCCGAGAACTTGCAGAAGTCGGGAGCCTTCGTCTCTGGCGTCCGTCCTGGCGAGCCGACCGCAGCCTATGTGTCCAAGGTCCTTACAAGACTCACTCTGATAGGAGCTCTGTTCTTGGGTGCCATAGCAGTCTTGCCGCTTGTACTCCGCTCCGTCACTGGCCAGCAGTCGCTAGCTATCGGCGGTACTGCTCTCCTCATCGCCGTCACTGTGGTCATCGACCTAGTGAAGAAGATAGACGCTCAAATTACCGCCCAGCAATACTAGGTATAATGGAGCGATGCTCCATACAGTAATCTTTATTGGCCGCTCGGGTTGCGGCAAGGGTACGCAGGCCGACCTCTTGAAGGAGCGCATCACGCGCCTCGACCCCGAGAAGCGCAAGATACTCTATGTCGAGACGGGAGACAGATTCCGCAAGTTCATCCGAGGCAAGACCTACTCCTCAAAGCTCTCTGAGAAGATATATGAAGAGGACGCCAGGCAGCCCGACTTCCTCGCTGGGCTTATGTGGGGTAGTATGCTCCTCGAGGAGTTAGGAGAGGACATGCACATAGTCTTCGACGGTGTAGCCCGCTCAGAGCCCGAGGCCAAGCTCCTCACTACGGCCTTAGAGTTCTACAAGCGCGAGAGGCCAACGATAATACACATAGAGGTGAGCCGCAGGTGGAGCGAAGACAAACTCTTGAAGCGCGGACGCTCTGACGATGTGAATATATCTAAGATAGACAAGCGCCTGGACTGGTTCGACAAGGACGTAGTGCCAGCGCTCGACTACCTGCGCGCCAATCCTATGTACAGAGTGCTGGATGTGAATGGCGAGCAGACCATCGACGAAGTGCACCGAGAGATAATATCCAAATACGACTATGGCAATTAATACATTCATCTTCATGGGACGCCCCGGCGCAGGCAAGGGTGTGCAGTCCGCGCTACTCTCGGAGGAGATGGGTTTTCCTATATTTTCTACTGGCGACAAGGTCCGTTCTATAGCTAAGGCCGAACATACTCTAGGCAAGAAGGTTAAAGAGGTATCAGAGTCCGGAGGCCTCACTCCGCACTGGTTTGCTTCCTTCCTCTTCCAAGAGGCGCTCTTTGCCAAGGGGGAAGGTGAGGGGATTATATTTGAGGGTGTGGGGCGTAAGGAACCTGAGGCTAAGCTCTTCGCCGAGATTAATGAATGGCTCGATAACGACTTCCGAGTTCTCTATCTCAATGCCTCAGAGGAGACTATTACCAAAAGACTCATAAAGCGTGGAGAGCTTGAGGGCCGAGCCGACGACACGCCAGAGAAGATTAAGGTGAGGCTAGAAAATTTCAATAAAGAGACACAACCTGCACTTGAGTACCTCCGCTCTATCGGCAAAGTCATCGACATAGACGGTGAGCCTCTA
Source organism: Candidatus Parcubacteria bacterium (assembly GCA_019661785.1). Lineage (GTDB taxonomy): Bacteria > Patescibacteriota > Minisyncoccia > Phycocordibacterales > Zambryskibacteraceae > JAIFWN01. The sequence goes on from JAIFWP010000002.1 coordinate 147,600, forward strand.
CCAGACGCAGTGCATGCAGAAGTGATGGAGAAACTCAAGCCGTTACTATGATTAAACTAAAGACCAAAGACGACATACAGACCATGCGCGAGGGCGGTCAGAGACACGCTGAGATACTCCGCGCCCTCGCCGAGATGGTTACTCCTGGCATGTCGACTCTCGTGCTTGAGGAGGAGGCCTTGAGACTCATTAAGGCCCACGGCGACAAGCCCGCGCATCTTAACTACACTCCGGCCGGCGCCTTGCGCCCCTTCCCAGCGGTGCTTTGCATATCGGTTAATGACGAGATAGTGCACGGGATACCAAACGAGCCTGAAAAGATATTAAACCAAGGCGACATAGTGGCTATCGACCTCTCCATAGAGCACAACGGTCTCATCACCGACTCGGCCATCACAGTGCCGGTCGGAGCTATAGACGACGAGTCGAGACGGCTTCTTGATGTGACCAAGCGAGCTCTCGATGCCGGTATCAAGGCCGCAAGGCCCGGCAAACATATTGGCGACATCGGCGCGGCGATATCTAGAGTTGTGGACGAGTCTGGCTTCTCGCTCGCGGAGGACTTGGCAGGACATGGAGTAGGATATGAGCTCCATGAGGAGCCCTTCGTGCCAAACGTAGGCATCTTCGGTGAGGGAGAGGAGCTAGTGCCAGGCATGGTCATCGCCATAGAGCCAATGGTAAATGTCGGCGGGCCGGAAATTGCTGACACAGGCGACGGCTACACCATAGTCACCGCCGATGGCTCCCGCGCCGCCCATTTCGAACACACGGTGGCAATAACAGAGGAAGGAAATATTGTTTTGACCCGCTAGGGCTTTGTGATAAGGTGGGGACAGATTAACCCAGAGGTTCCTATGTGGCCCATGCGAGTCAAGAGCACGATGGCAGCTCCGTCGGAGGAATGCCTGAGCAAGAACCAAGTCATGCTCGCAGCTGAAGGGCAGACGGATGCTTCAGTCCGAGATCACCTCAAGAAGTGCAGCACATGCAAGGCCTCGGTCGAAGAACGTTTACAAGCGCTGGATGAATAATCCAGCGCTTCCCTTTTATACAAACTTTCGTTATACTCATCTTTTAATTAACTTTATGGCACATCCGAAGAAGGAGAGGACATTCGTAGCAGTGAAGCCTGACGGCATCCAGAGAGGTCTCATAGGAGAGATGATAAAGCGTCTTGAGAACGTGGGGTTGAAGCTCGTGGCTATGAAGATGCTCACTGTCGATATACCTCACGTAGAGAAGCACTACACCCTCGACCCAGAGTGGAGAAGGGTAACAGGGGAGAAGACCATCGCCGGCTATAAGTCCAAAGGCCTCACTCCGCCGTCCGAAGACCCATTTGAGATTACAGGCAAGATATTGAAGAACCTCACCACCTACATGACGAGCGGACCTGTCATAGCTATGGTCTGGGAGGGCGCGCACGCGGTGAAGTTGGTACGCAAGCTCGTTGGCGGCACTGAGCCTCTCACCTCTGACGTGGGTACTATCCGCGGAGACTACGTTCTCGACTCTTACGCTATGTCTGACCAGGACGGCAGGGCAGTGAGGAACCTCATACACGCTTCCGGCTCGCTCGAGGATGCCGCTAAGGAGATACCGCACTGGTTCAAGCAGGATGAGATTACGAGCTACAGACTTGTCCAGGACGAAATATTGTACGACGCAAGCCTAGACAACATCTTGGAATAAGTCTGTAACGGACTTTTCTTTAATTCATATTTTGGATTTCTGTGGACAAGTCCCCAGGCTGAGCTTTTCTTCTTTTCTGGCCGCTCTATAATGACGTCAGGGTTATCTGAGGTATTATCTAGCTAACTAATATCAAGGGAGCTCGAATTGTTCCGATCCTTGGATTGTGAACTGAGAGCACCCACCTAGTTTTCGAACTAGGGAATACCAAGGTAACCCTTCGCAAGCCCCTCACTTATGTGAGGGTTTCGCGTTATAATCGTCATATACTCTATGAGCCGACGCCTGCTAATACTGACCTTCATCTCTGTCATCGTCGTTGGCGCCTTGCACAGGATAGGCAGCGCGTTCTATCTATATTGGGATGTAGTTTGGTTCGATGGACTGGTGCACTATGTGGGAGCTCTCTCTGTCGGCTTCCTGTTCCTCTGGGTGTGGTACGTTTCGGGCCTCTTTGGCCGCTCGACTCCTTCGCGCAAAGAGGTTTTCATATCATCACTCATAGCCGTCATGGCTGTGGCCTTGGGGTGGGAGTTCTTTGAGTATTCATATGGCATTGCTGTGTCGAACGCTAACAACTATGTTCTCGATACTTTCCACGATGTCGTCTTCGACTTTCTCGGCGCTCTCACAGTAGGCCTTGTCGGCAGGGTTAGGAGCTTCTATGAGTAAACCAACTCTGACTTGCTGGGGTGGAGTGGGCTCAGTCACCGGAGCCAACTTTCTTTTGGAGATTAGCCCCTCGCAAGAGCTCGGGACAACCAAGAAAATCTTGGTTGACTGCGGGCTCGAGCAAGGAGAGGGAGCAAGTCAGGACCAAAACACTTTTCCGTATGACCCGGCTTCTATCGACTTGCTCTTTATTACTCACGCGCACATAGACCACATCGGCCGCGTACACAGACTTGTTGCCCAAGGCTTCAAAGGGGTTATATATTCCACGGCGGAGACCAAGGAGATTTCTGAGCTTATGCTGAGAGACTTGGTGCACATCTCAGGCGAGGAGGACCACATGGTCGACGAGGCGTTGAAGCTCTGGCAGACCCTTCCATACCATGAGCCGAAGGCTTTCGGCTCTTTTACTCTTGAGTTACTGAATGCCGGACACATCTTGGGCTCGGCTATGTATAAATTTACCTTTGAGAGTGGCAAGTCGATGCTCTTTACCGGTGACTTGGGCAACTCCTCTACGCCTCTTTTGCCAAAGACCGACACCGTCGATGGGCTCACGTACTTGCTCATGGACTCAGTCTACGGAGACAGGAACCACGAGAGCACTGATGAGCGGGATATGAAGTTCAAACAGGTTTTGAAGGAGAGTATCGCTAGGGGAGGCACCATCCTTATACCAATATTCTCACTCGAGCGTACTCAGGTCATCCTCTATGAGCTCGGCAAGCTGGTCGATGCTAAGGAGATCCCCTCGGTGCCAGTCTTCCTCGACTCGCCGCTTGCTATCCGTGTGACAGAAGTCTACGAAAGAGTTTATGGCAAAGATAAATTCACCTTCCCCAAGCTCGTTGAGACAGCGCGCGTGCAGGATGCTAGCGAGATAGGCAGGGTCAAGGGGGCGAAGATCATTCTCGCTGGCTCGGGCATGTCTACTGCCGGACGCATCGTGCGCCACGAGGAGCATTACTTGCCCGACCCAACGACTACTATCCTCTTTGTCGGCTATCAAGCTCCTGGGACTCTGGGCCGCATGATATCCGAGGGCATGAAGGAGGTAATGATAGAGGGCGCCAAGGTCAAAGTGTTGGCGCATGTGGAGGCTATTGACGGCTTCTCCGCGCACAAGGACTCTGACCACTTGGTAGAGTTCGTCTCGAGCACGGCCGAGACGCTTAAGGATGTTTTTATAACGATGGGCGAGCCCAAGTCCTCGACCTTCCTGGCTCAGCGCCTCCGCGACGAGTTAGATGTCGAATCTATATTGCCCGAGAGAGGCAAGACCTACGAACTCGACCTTTGATAGACCTGATTATTTAACCGATTCTACGACCTTTTTGAAAATAGATGGAGATGTCTCGGCGAGTTCGGCGAGTATCTTGCGGTCTAGATTGACGCCCTTCTTCTTAAGCATATCTATGAACCTGGAGTAAGAGAGGCCGAGAGGCTTTACTGCCGAGGATATGCGGACATTCCAAAGTCTCCTGAAGTCACCCTTCTTGTCGCGTCTGTGAGCGAAGGAGTACGAACCAGCGTGGAAGATAGCCTCGTTTGCCTGGCGTTCCTTAGTAGAGCGACCGAAGCGGTAACCCTTCACCTTCCTCAATATGTTCTTTCTGGATTTGAGAGCGTTAACGCCCTTCTTGACTCTGGTCATAGGATTACATGTTTACTAGGAAGCGGCTGCGCTCCTTGTTGCTCATATGGAACTCGCTGTTGCGGCCCTTGGCGCCCTTCTGGGAGCTGTTCTCCTTGCTGTTGAAGTGGTTTTGGCCAGTCTTACGCACGAGGAGTTTGCCCCTTTTGGTGACTTTGACGCGCTTTAGGAAGCTCTTATTGGTCTTCATCGACATAGGGCTCTATATTACCTGAATTCGGGCTTTTGTAAAGGGTATGAAAAAGCGGCGTCTTGCGACGCCGCTCGGTTCTAGAGCTTGGCTTCTAGGGCCTTGAGCTCCTCTTCGATCTTGAGCTTCAGGACGAGAACATCATCGATGAGGCGAGGACTGACCTTTTCGATGAGGGGCAGGTAATACTTCCTGGTCTCCTCGATCTTGCGCCGCTGCTTCTCGACAGTGCAACCATCGAGAGTCCTCACGTTGTGGAGACGGTCACAGAACTTAAGAAGGATGGCCCAGTCTCCGCCTGCGACAATCCGCTCGACAGTTGACTCGACCGACTCGCCGTCGCGCTTGGTGAGAGCGGAGACAAGGCCTTCCACACGTTCGCCCCAGATGTGGGGGATGTCCTCGATTTCGATGAGCCAGTGATCCTCTGGCACGTCGTGAAGGATCATGGCGACAATCAGGTCCGGATCAAGGATATCGAGCTCGTCGATCAGGATGAGCACCGTGGCACGCGGATGCTCGAAGTAGCGTCCGCCGCCTTCACGTGTCTGACTGCGATGACCCTCCTTTGCCTGCTTGTAGGCAAAGCGAATCTTCCATAGATCGTGTGGCCGCATCTTATGGCGAAGACGCCAGAAAAATGTTGCCCGGTTCTCGACGGGTACAACAACTGCCGTGGTTGTCATGAGGATCCCCTTCGTTTGGGTCTACAAAGAAAATAGCACAAAAAGTAGGTCCTGTCTAGGCTCGTTCGATAATGGCGCTCATGCCCTTAGGGCTCCTCGTAGGAGGGGCAGCTATCTTGTGGGGGACAGTTACCAGCTTTAAGATGCGCTCTAGGCGCTCTCTTAAGAACTTCTCATCAAGATATTTGGCGCGTCCGGGCAAAAATAGGTTCAACTGGACTCTGTTGCCCTCGGCTAGCCACTCGCTGGCCTTCTTCGCCTTGAGGCCCAGGTCATGGTCTCCGGTACCAAGCTTCACTTGGACGGCTTTGACCTCTACGGAGTGGGCTTTCTTCTTGGCGTCCTTCTCCTTCTTCTGCTCGGCATACATGTACTTGCCTAGGTCGGTGATCTTGGCTACAGGAGGGTTAGCATTGGCCGATATCTCGATGAGGTCGAGGTCGAATTCATGCGCTTTCTTGAGGGCATCCTCTAGAGTGAGGACTCCGAAATTTTCTCCTGCTGGTCCAATGACGCGTACTTCCTTGGCTTTGATGGCGTGATTCGTGCGGGGTGTTAGCAAGTCTGTTCTAAGGTTATTTAAGTGAGTATATACTATATAGACAATGAATTACAAGCATATCTTACCTAGCCTTGAGGAGGTTATCCAAGCTAGGAAGCCTTTAAGGAACGCCAACCGCGAGCACCAAGAGTCCTTGACCTGGTCCGAGCGCTTTGCAGTCTTCATACACAGGAAGGTGGGGAGCTTGGGCTTCTTCCTCCTCCTCATCACATGGACAGCCGCTTGGCTCGGGTGGAATATTTTTGGTCCTTTGGACATGCGCTTCGACCCAGCACCGGCCTTCGTGATATGGCTCTTCGCCTCTAACATCATCCAGTTGAGCCTCCTCCCAGTTATCATGTTAGGACAGAACGTCGAAGGCCGTGCAGCTGAGAAGCGTTCTCAAAACGACTTTGAGATAAACGAGCGCGCTGAGGAAGAGATAAAGGTCATCATAGGACATCTAGAGAACCAGAACGAGCTTCTACTCGAGGCTCTGAAGAAGATTGAGAGGAGCTAGTTTCGCCTCCCTTTTAACACAGGCATAAAGGATTACTGTTCACGTCCGTTAGCATATGCGAGGGGGTATCCCCCTAGTTAGAAGTTTAGTTCACAACATCTATGGCAAATCGATCAGGCGGTAACTCTTCAAGGAGTAACGGCAACAGGAATTCTCAGTCTTCCTCTTCTCGCGGCAATGGGAGCAGAGGTGGCAGCAAGAGCTCAGGTCGCGGACGAGGCAACTCGAGCGGCAGCGACTCTCGCTAGCTCTTAGCGCATAACGCCAAAGCAACACAAGACCGCCTCATACGGGCGGTTTTGTATTAGTACTGCTTAGCGAAAATCCTAGAGACTCTGCCAAAGAGCCTGTCGAGCACTCTTATCTTGAAGCTGTCCCCGGTGATCTCCTTCGAGCGTCTCTTGTCGAGCATAAACTCCTTCTCTATATCAGCGGCAAGTGCGCGGTCCTCTATGCCCATGAGGTTCTCGACATTTAGTGTAGATGAGCGATTGTCGAGGTTGGCGCTGCCTATTACTGACCAGTGCCCATCGACTGTTACAATCTTCGAGTGCATGTGAGCCGGTGCATATTCATATATATGTATCCCAGCATCGAGTATCTCCTTGTAGTATGAGCGGCTGGCGAGCTGCACCACGCGCGAGTCTACATATGGCCCAGGCACTAGTATGTCTACCTCAACGCCCTCACTTGCTTTCTGCTTCAGAGCCTTGAGGATGTTGCTGTTTGGCAGCATGTATGGGGTCTCTATATAGATGTGATTCTCGGCGCCCATGATGGAGAGCCAGAGGAACTGGTATAAGCTCTTCTCCAGGTCGGGAGTAGGCGAGTGGTATAGAGGGATAAAGCATGTGCCCTTGCATGTGTCTGATACAGCGTAGTTCGGCAGGCTGGGATAAAAGCTCTCACCCGAGAGCAGTTCGCCGTTTGTCTGGCGCCAGAGGTCCGCGAACATGTCTTGAATGCTCCGCGCGGGCAACCCGGTGAACTTGAACATGATATCTCGCCATTCGCCGGGCTCCTCTCCCTTGCCGAGCCACTCATCGTTGAAGGCTACTCCGCCTATGTAGCCCGTCTCTCCATCCACGGCCATAGCTCGCAGATGCGTGCGTTTGTTGAGGCGAGTGAGAGTCTTTAGCCCTATTGGCCTGAACTTCGCTATTTTGCCTCCAGCCTTCTCCAAGGCTGCAACCTTATCTTTGGGCGCCCCGAGAGAGCCCTTACCGTCCATGAGGACTCTCACTTCTACACCGGCCGATGCTCTCTCAGTCAGAGCGTCGAATATCTCACTCGTCATGTTACCTTTCTTCCAAATGTAGTTGGCCAGGGTTATAGAGCGTTTTGCCCCCTTTATCTCCTGAAGCAGGTCTGGGATGAACTCGTCGCCGTTATTGAGTATCTTCACACTGCCTTCTGCCAAAGGATATATGGGCGAGTGGGCGATGCTTGCCGCAGCTCTGTAGAACTCGGGTGTGCTGAGAGCCATAGGGACAGTGCTCCACACCTCGACCTCGGTATCTGTCCAGGGAGTGAACCAGGCCAGCAGGGTGAGGGTCGTGGCGAGGACTCCTATGACTATGAGTGCAGTAATCATCTTAGGGTGGCCTATGAAATGCGCTTTCATATAAGCTGTCTATGTATAGACGGTTTTCCGTTAAATTCTCTACAATACGAAACTGTCTACTTGTAATTCACGAAGTCGGAGAGCTTCCGCACTTTTTCCTCAAGTTCTTCTATCTTCTTATCATCTTCCTCGTGGTGTTTGAAGAATCTTATGAGTCTTGGCCATATGAGTACGCCGATGATGAGGTCGAAGATGACTATGAGGAAGACTTCAAACTCCCAGTGGGGGAGGTTAGTGAGCAGGGTCCAGAATGTTTCCTGTTCGGGCATGTATATCCAGACTACTCTCGTTTTCATAAAATGCAAAACCGCCCCAAGGTTTCAAGCCTTAGGGCGGATGCGTTGCGGGAAACTCAGAAGGATGCTCATCATGGTGTCATCGAGCGCGTCTTCAGGTGTACCTACTTGTTTCAGGTACTGCCTCAGTCTCGCCTTGGTCATGTTGATATTCGGGAAGAGCAGGTCCCACATAAAGAAGATTGCTTCGCCGGAACGCTCCTTGAAAGCCTCCTCCTTTCTTTCGTCCTTGGTTATCTCTGCTTTCTCTCTGCTTCCTTCGACAACCCCAAGGACTCGGATACTTCTGCTGTTAGGAATCGTACCAAGAATGGCCCAAATCTCTTCACGCATATGAATCTCCGTATTTAGCCTTTTTGTACCTTACACTTTATTATATGAAAAATCAAAAGAGGTGAAGGGATTGGTGCCCTCCGCCAGACAAAAAAGAAAAACCGACATAAAGCCGGCTTTCTTTTTGTTGTGGAGGTGAAGGGATTGAACCCATGTCCGAAAGGTGCACCGAAGCGAGTTTACAAGGCCTAGAGTAGCTTGTGTTTTAAACGAGTGAGCTAAAAGCTAAACGGAACACTCACTCATCGATCTCTTGTCTTAAATCCTAAAGTGAGAAGCTAGAGGATAGCAGTCCCGCAGATGAAGCATCTTTCCTCCTCGTGCCGGACGGCGGGGAAGAAGACGTTCGCTTAGGGTCGAGTATTAAGCTCGAACGTAAGAGAAAGCAAAGTCATTAGCCGTATAAAACGGTGAGACGATTGCTCGTGCGACTTTTGAGGTTGCACTTAGGTTTCCGAGGGATTAAGGAGTCCTCGGAGCTCCGCCTTGAACGAATCGGGGCAGTCTGACGTCTAAACTGACACCCCCGTATTTAAATTACAATGTTCTCTTGAGGTCCCGCTCGGTGTCGCGCTTTTTAATAGACTCGCGCTTGTCGAACTTTCTTTTGCCGCGGGCTATAGCGACATCGAGCTTGAGGAACCTTCCTTTATTGTACAGCTTAAGTGGCACTATTGTCAAGCCCTTGGTAGCCTCAGCCTCGGCGAGTTCCGTTATCTCCTCCTTGGCTAGGAGGAGCCTCCTGGCTCGGTCGGATTCATAACTCTCACTTGTATTATTAGGCTGATAGGGAGCGATGTCAGCACCCAAGAGATAAGCCTCCTTGCCTCTTATAGAGACGAAGGAGCCATTCAAGATGGCTTTGCCGGACCTTGCGCTCTTCACCTCTGGGCCCAGAAGCTCAATGCCAGCCACGAAAGTTTTGAGTATCTCGTAGTCAAAGCGGGCCTTCCTATGCTCTGCGTAGACAGTCATTGTGGAGAATGATAGCATGCGGATATGGACCCAAAGGAGCAGGACAAATCTACAGAGAAAAATACACCCAACCTCTCTCCGAAGGATGAGAGACGCCAAGCCGAGAGGCGCAAGCGCCTTCTCGTGACTCGTATCGGAGCAGACAGACGCCGCAGCGGCCCATCACCGCAGAAGCCCACAACTCCTCCGAAGAACCTCATAACTCAGGCCGTAGTCGCTGTCGTCATCTTCGTAGCGCTTGTCTCCCTATACTCCTTCTTCTCCGGCTTTGGCGACAAGAAGGAAGTTGTCGGCCTCTCTGACCTCTCGCAGAACATCTCTCAAGGCTTGGTGAAGAGCATCGTTATAAAGGGCGACAATCTCACCGTCGAGTACAAGGACGGCAGCACTAAGCTGTCGAAGAAGGAGGAGGGGACTGCGCTCAGCACCACTCTTACGAATTACAAAGTGCCGGAGGCTGCTCTCTCCAAGGTCAATATGAGCGTAGAGAACAATCAGGGTCTCGGATTCTGGATACTCTCGCTTGCTCCAATACTCCTGCCCATACTCTTCGTCATCTTCTTCCTCTGGTTTATGTCGAGGCAGGTGAAGGGCGCTGGCATGCAAGCCTTCTCCTTCGGACAGTCGAAGGCGCGCCTCATACACCCCGACGACAAGGGCAGCCGCATCACCTTCAAGGATGTTGCTGGCGCTAAGGAGGCCAAGGAGGAGCTCGGGGAGATTGTAGACTTCTTAAGGAATCCAAAGAAGTTCCTCGACATAGGCGCCCGCATACCTAAGGGCATACTGCTCATGGGCGCTCCGGGCACGGGCAAGACCATGCTCGCGAGAGCGGTGGCAGGAGAGGCTGGGGTATCCTTCTTCTCTATATCTGGTTCGGAGTTCGTTGAGATGTTCGTCGGTGTTGGCGCCTCGCGCGTGCGCGACCTCTTCGACATGGCCAAGCGTGCTTCGCCGGCTATCATCTTCGTCGACGAGATAGATGCTGTCGGCCGCGTGCGCGGTACGGGCATGGGAGGGGGCAATGACGAGCGCGAGCAGACCTTGAACCAGATCCTCGTCGAGATGGACGGCTTCGAGCCAACAGAGAAGGTCATCGTCATGGCCGCTACCAACCGCCCAGATGTGCTCGACCCGGCTCTGCTGCGCCCTGGACGCTTCGACCGTCGCGTCACCCTCGACCTGCCAGACAGGAAGGATAGACTGGAGATACTGACCATTCATTCCAGGAAGAAGCCCTTTGCTGAGGATGTGAATCTCGCAGTTATAGCCGAGCGTACACCAGGATTCTCTGGCGCTGACCTCTACTCGCTTATGAACGAGGGAGCAATACTTGCTGCACGCGAGAACCGCCTCAAGGTTGCCCAGTACGACCTCATACGTTCTATAGAAAAGGTGATGATAGGGCCAGAGCGCAAGAGCCATATTTTAAACAAGAAGGAGAAGGAAATTACCGCATATCACGAGGGCGGACACGCTCTGGTGTCTTCAGTCCTGCCTTACGCCGACCCAGTACACAAGATATCTATCATTGCGCGCGGTCGTGCGGGGGGTTATGTATTCAAGCTGCCGCTCGAGGAGAACAAGCTCCAGACCAAGAAGGAGTTCCTCGACGACATCGCTGTCACTCTCGCCGGATACGTAGTGGAGAAGAGCATCTTCGGCGATGTCTCTACCGGTCCGTCGAACGACTTGCAGGTCGCTACGGCCATCGCTCGCGACATGGTGGCCAAGTACGGCATGAGCGACAAGCTAGGGCCAGTAGCCTTCGAGAGTCAGCCGGGACGTCCGCTGTTTGGGGCGAACATCGAGCAGAGGGGCTTCTCCGAGGAGATTGGGGCTCAGATAGACGCCGAGGTATATAAGATAATTGATGACGGCATGAAGCGCGCGGCCAAGGTCATTAAGGATCATCGCAGTACTCTCGACGCCATAGCCAAGCGCCTCATCGAGGTCGAGACCATAGAGCAGAAGGACTTCGAGGACATCCTCATTGCCCACAAGATCACTCCTAAGAGGAAGAAGGATTTAGAACACCAGAAGTAGCAAACAAAAAGCCCCGGATATCCGGGGCTTTTTTGTTACAAACAGAGTTTTACATGCACTCCTTGCAGTTCTTCTTGTGGCCTACGATTTCGATAATAGCCGAGATGCCGATGAGGATATATACCACCATCATGAGGCCAGCTGGTAGCCAGTTCTGGATACCGTAGCCTAAGGCTGTGAGGCCCCAGTTCAAGCCACCGATGATGAGGAGAACGAATGCGATCTTGTGAAGCTTCATTGTTATTTATTATTCCGACGCCTTTGGGTCGGAACTCCGACCACTCCGTGCGTCGGAGCTGTTAACTCTTCTATTCTACCTTCTCCGGATGAGCTTGAGTATCTTTCTTATCCTCAGTTTCTTTGTGCCAGTTCCAGTGTGGATGCTCGCCCTTGAGATAGCAGACTATGAGGAAGGGGGTCGAGAGGATGATGAAGTCGAAGGCAAAGCTAATGAGGAAGTCCGAGGCCGAGTGCTCCAAACTGGCCTTGGTGGCGTAGTGTACGAGCCCGGCAAGGTAGATGAAGGTGAGTACCCAGCCCTCCCAAGTGATAGGCGTCCACCCCCAGCCAAAGCGCTTGGCTTTAAACCAAAGTTTCTTTTCATCATTCATTGTTATATTGTATACCACATCCGCCCTTAGCTCAGTTGGTTAGAGCACAGAGCTTATACCTCTGGGGTCCTTGGTTCGAATCCAAGAGGGCGGACAATTAACGGGGTTAATTGTCCGAGCCGGAGCGCGACGGCGCGAGGCGGGGTCGCGAGATTTTTCAACAGAAAAATACTTGTGACGACAAAGACTATCCGAGCCCTAGAGTGGCAAAGAAAAAGCGGCGGAACGTGTGTTACGTTCCGCCGCTGACCTTTCCACGTGCGACTACTTGAGGTGCGTTTCCAGCATCCGCGCGCGCAGCGCGTTTGCCGATGCTCCCGAGTAGATGCCGCACGTGACATGCGTCGACCTGATGCCCTGAGTGACCAGGTTGCCCTTCAGGAAGATGTCGTCGCGGCTGAGTACGAGTCCGTTTGTACTCTCGTAGTCAATCGCGTCGTCGCCGGCGCAGGCGAAGGATTGCCTCTGCATGACATTCACCGAGTAGTACATGTCCTTCTCCGCCGGCAGGTCGAGTCGGGCCGTGGTGTTGCCAGCCTTCTTCGTCATCGTCGTAATCGTCCTGCTCACAGATGTGTAACTCTTGGTCTGCGGGTCGAACTTGTACTTCTCGATGATGAAGATGAAGTCGGTCGTGTTCGTGCCGACGAAGCCGCGATGCTGCTCGGCGTTGACCGGATGCCAGTCAGAGAGGACACGCACGGTTGCGCCCTGCGTCTCGCTCACGTAGAAACCGGCGCCCACCTGGCTCGTGAAGAGGGCTGCCTTGGTACTCCCTTCGAGGAGCACCGACGCCGTCATGAACTTGATGTCGTAGCCGAAGTTGCGCACCTGCTTGAATCCCGTGCTGTCGAAGGTCGCCAGGCCGAAGAGGTTCGAGCCGTGGTTCCAGACAGAGTCCGTGGCGGTGGCGGTGGCCAGGGCTACGGACTTCTCGTCGAGGATCGGAGAGTCCTTCGGAGCCGTCGAGTCGCTGCAAGCAGCGAGGGTCAAGGCCAGGGTGAGGCCGAGGAACGAACGGATGTTCATTGCGCACTCCTATCGTATGGGGTTGTGTATCAGGGACCTGCTCTTCCTATATTATATACCCTTAAGCACGTTTTGTCAAGTACCTCTTCCCGCGCTTTTTAAATAGCTTTCGGAGCCTGAAAATCTCAAAATGCATGAATGGCGAGAGCCACTCGAGGGAAGCGGCAAAGAACACTCCTCCAGTGAAGAATGTGGACCTCTGCACAAGCCTAGAGGTGATGGAGATGTTAAGGAATTTAGCCGAGTAATAGGGGAGGAAGCCTGTAGAGAGCAGGTGCGAATGCTGCCCAGCCATGTTGCGGAAGTATTGCTCGAGGACAGTCATAGGGCAGTTGCCATAGTAAGACCAAAGGACGATGACGAGGAGGAGTGCGCCAGCCTCAAGCGGGCGAAAGCGCTTGTAGCGAAAGGATACAAGCAGTCCCGCGAAGACTGCGATTATGATGAGTGCATGCGTGACTGCAGTAGCGTTGGCAAGGAAGGAGTAATTCACATTGAAATTTTACCACACAAGATTATTCGAAGTGTATCTTCTGTGCGGAGGAGTCGAGGCGGAGCTTCAAGAGCGGGTGCTTCTTAAGCTCTGGGTCTGTGTCGATAATCTTTGTCGCCTCGGTGCGGGCGGCCTCGACCATCTTTAAATTCTTGATAGCTTCCATAGCGAGGTCGGAGATGCCCCATTGCTTCCTGCCATATAGCTCGCCGGCTCCGCGCTGCTCTAGGTCGAACTCAGCAAGCTCAAAGCCGTTCTTAGCGGTTTTAAGGGCCTTCAGACGTTCCATAGTCTCTACTCCGCTCGACTCGGTGAAGACGTAGCAGTAAGGCTGATGCGTACCACGGAGCACGCGGCCTCTTAGCTGGTGGAGCTGCGAGAGACCGAAGCGCTCTGCGCCCTCGATGACGATGACAGAGGCGTTCTCCACATTCACTCCCACCTCGACGACGGAGGTCGAGACAAGGATATCTATCTTGCCAGCCTTGAAGCTATTCATCACTCTATCCTTCTCCACGCTTGTCATCTTTGAGTGCATGATGCCGACAACAAACTCGGGGAAGACCTCACTCTGCAAGCGTTTGGCCTCTTCCTTGACTGACTTGGCCTGGACCGCGAGCTCTTTGTCGGGGTCTGGCTCGGCTATGCGAGGACAGATAACGTACATTTGTCGGCCGCTCGTGAGCTCACTCCTTATCTTTTCATAAGTCTCTTTGCGTTTGCCGGGGAGGACCACCTCGGTGATGATTTGCTTCCTGCCGGGCGGCATCTCGTCGAGGAGTGTTAGGTCGAGGTCGCCGTAGAGAGTGAGGGCGAGCGTGCGCGGTATGGGTGTAGCGGTCATGGAGAGTAGATGCGGAGTCACGGCATCTTTTTGCGTTAATTCCTGGCGCTGCTTGGTGCCGAAGCGGTGTTGCTCGTCGATAATAGCTAAAGCCAAGTGCTTAAACTTAACTGACTTCTGTATAAGAGCGTGTGTGCCTATGAGCACGGCTATCTCGCCGCTCGCGACCCACTTCAAGAGTTGTGTACGGGAGATGTCGGTCCAGCCGCCCGGATTAACTTTGCTGGGGAACTTCCTACACCCGGCTCCAGTGATGAGGGCGATGTTCACTGGCAAGTGCCTAAAGTACTTTATGAAAGAGTCGAAGTGCTGGCTCGCAAGTATCTCGGTCGGCGCCATGATAGCGGTCTGGAGAGTGCCGAAGCCCTGTCCTTTAGGTTTGCTTGTTGTGACGGCATAAGCGAGAGAGGCGGCTACGGCTGTCTTGCCGCTACCTACATCACCCTCGAGCAAGCGCGACATGGCATGCCCACGCTTGAAGTCCTCAAGCGCTCCCTCTATAGCTCGGCGCTGAGCGTTCGTTGCAGTGAAGGGGAAGCGCTCCATGAACCTTTCCATTTCCTCCATGCTCTTGTCGATAACGAAGGCGCTCCGCTCCTTGAAGAGGTGTCGCGTCTTCTGCTTCTCTAGCTGGATAAAGAATATCTCCTCGAAGGCGAAGCGCTTGCGAGCTGCCTCGGCGTCAGCCGCCTTCTGCGGGGCGTGTATCCAGACGAGAGCAGTGCGCAGAGTCGGGAGAGAATACTTTTTTAATATCTCTTGCGGCAGAGGGTCCTCAATAGCGTCGAGGATGCCGGAGCCGAGCACAAGCTGCATCTTGTGGAAAAACCAGTTAGAGGTTACTCCGCGTGTCTCCGGATATACAGGGTAAAGAGCGTGGATGTCAGAGTCCTTGCCAAAGAGTGATATTCCTATAGTCTGCGGCATATCACCCACATGCTCGACCTTGGGATTAGAGAAATACAATTCAGCATTCGACTTCTTCTCGCTCACTTTGCCCTCTACGCGCACTGTCGTGCCATCGTGGAGCATCTTCGCCAGGTACGGCTGGTGGAACCAGATTATTTTTATCTTCTCTGAGCCGTCTGTGACCCAGGCCTCGGACATGGGTATTTTCTTCTTCCAGGCCTTGCTCGTCTTGAGCCCTGAGATAGTGCCGAAGACGGTGGCATGGTCGCCCTTAGCAAGGCTTGCAATGCTCGCCACCTCAGCCGTGTCGCCATAGCGAGTGGGGAAGTGATACAGGATATCCTCGACGGTCGTGAGCCCGAGCCTCTTAAGCGCCTTCTCCTGCGCGGGGAGTATGCGGAAGTGGGAGGAGAGAGGGTCAGATAGATTCATGTCGGTATTCTACATTATATATACGTGAAGCCGCCCGGAACTAGTTCCGGGCGGCGGGGGCATCCTCGTCTGGGTGTTTGAGACGGAATTTGCCTTTCTTGTTCTGCCACTCCTCGTCGCCAATCCACTTCTGGCGGACGAGGCAGTCGTCTTTGCATCCTTCCGACTTGCAGATGATGCGTTCGTGCTGGTCATCTGGATGCCCAGTCTTGTCCTCCACTACGTTGTGGCTCATGCTGCCTCCATGACAGGTGTCAGGTATGAGTATGGTTGAAATCTAGTCCGGAACTACTCTACCACATCCTTCTTCTCATCCAAGCGGTCTAGATGGAGCGCCTTAAATACGAAGTATATAACAAGGGCGATGATTATGAGATTTATAAGGTTCGATACGAAGTCGCCCCACTTGAATATGACTCCATGGATGTCGAGGGTGAGCTTGCTTATGTCTCCAACTTTGCCCAAGAGTATGCCTATCACAGGGGTGAAGATGTCCTCGACTAAGGCTGTGACGGTCTTGGCCACGGCAGCGCCAATGATGAAGCCGATGGCCAGCCCGACTATGCCCTGAGTGCGGAGGAAGTGTATAAAGCCTTTCATGAGTTTAAAGACGTAAGGGAAGGGGCGCACTTTCGTGCGCCCTTTGCTACAGCCTTTCTGCCGCCAGTATCACAGCGAGCTGCAGCTTGGCTCGATGGACCCGCATCTTCACGGTACCCACGGTTATGCCAAGCAGCTCGGCGATCTCATTGTGGCTCAGGTCATCCATGTGGAAAAGGTAGTACGACTCACGGAGACTCGGAGTCATCTTCACCATCGCTTCGCGGAGAGTCTCTTCGGCTTGCTTTCTATCGAGTACTCTCTCGGTGCTGTTCTCCTTGTCCTCGTACACCTCTTCCTCGTCTGGTACGAGACTTAGGCTCGTCTCATTCCTGCTGCGGAAGCTTCGGATGTCGCTCACGATAAAGTTCTTGACTGCGGTGAAGAGCCAAGACCGGAGCTTGCTCTCGTCGCGGAACATTGGCAGATGCTTCAAGAGCTTTAGGAAGGTGTTCTGGACGATGTCCTCGGCGAGGTCTCTGTCCTGAACAATCTTGTCCGCAAAGATGACGAGTCTGAGCCAGTATCGGCGGTAGATCTCAGCACATGCGAGCGGCTCGCCCTCATTGTGGGCCTTCACCAGCTCGCCGTCGCTTAGGCGAGATAGGGACGAGGTGCTGCTCGATGCGACTGAGAGCATGTTGGAGAAGTCCCTTAAGGCGCTTCCCTTCGTATTGGCAGACATATCGAAGCTCCTTTGGGGTGGGTTGAAGGACGTTCTGTGGGAGATTATGCACCTGTGTGGGCATAAATCAACTCTGCTGTATAATCAAAGTATTAGAAATTAGTTAAAAATATGCTTGCACAAATGTCCCAATACCATGACGAAGCCTTCCTCTTGGTGAGGCTCGTAGTGGGTTACATCTTCATCTACCACGGTCTGCCTAAGCTCAGGAAGCCAGAAGGCATGGCGCAAGGTCTCGGCTGGCCTAAGGGAGCTATCATGCTCATCGGCCTTGTGGAGCTCTTGGGTGGTCTCGGCGTCGGTCTCGGTGTATACATACAAGTCTGCGCCATCCTCCTTGCTCTCGTCATGGTCGGTGCTGGTTGGATGAAGATAACTAAGTGGAAGACCCCATTCTTCACCATGACAGCTACTGGCTGGGAGTACGACCTTATCCTCTTTGCTGTCTGCCTCTTCATCGCTGCTCATGGAGCAAGCATGTACTCCTTGATGATGTAGTATGGCGATACTCAATAGAGACAAGTCCAAGAACACGACCCTCTTCCTACTCCGGCTTGCGGCATCCTACATATTTATCCAAAGCGGGGGACTCCTCCTCTTTGGTTGGTTTGGCGGCATGCCGGCCGGAGTACCGGTGACGACTCTCCTCACCATAGCTGGCATCCTTGAGTTGGTCGGAGGCGTAGCTATACTCCTGGGCATCTTCACTCGCCCTGTCGCCTTCATCCTCGCGGGTGAGATGGCGGTGGCGTACTTCATCGGCCACGCTATGCCTATGGGCCACATGTGGGTCCCGCTCTTGAACCAAGGTGAGCCAGCTATGCTCCTCTGCTTCATCTTCCTCTACTTTGCCGCTCGCGGCGCAGGCAGTCTCAGTCTCGACGCCAAGTTGCGAAAGGCGTACTAATCCGTCTGTATCTGTATGAAGATTATCCTTAGACTCCTCATCTCGGCGGGAGCTATAGCTGTGGCGGTAAAGCTCCTACCCGGCGTGCATGTGAGCGGGGGATGGCAGACTTACCTCATCCTCGCTATAGTCCTCGCGGCTATCAACTTCTTCATTAAGCCTGTTCTTTTGCTTCTGACTCTACCGCTTAGCATACTCACGCTCGGGCTCTTCACGGTTGTGCTCAATGCTGCGCTTGTCTTCCTTGCGACAAAGATTGTCCCAGGCTTTACCGTGGACTCCTTCCTCTACGCAGTCTACTTCGGTGTCGTACTAGCAATAGTAAACGGCGTACTAAAGCGCCTCGACGACTAGCTACCAGACCTTATATATCTCGCGGCCACCGGAGACGTACATGTCGTTCATGTCCTTCCACTTGTCCTGCTCCTCTTTGCTCACCTCAGAGTAATCCTTCTCCATCTCCTTACGCATAGCCTCTTCGAACTCGGCGAGGTTATTGTAGTTATGAATCATGATGACGCGGTGCCATTGGCCTGTCATGTCGGTGAGTATGTAAGGACCCTTTACTGGGTCGAAGGGCATGGTCTTCATGAGCTTGGCTATCTTCGAGGCATTGCCGGGCTTACAGACGAATGTGTTGTGTACTTGGATCATCCCGTTAGAGTTAGGAAGCGCTTAATTCTATTGTTAATAAATCGTTTACCCATGCCAGATTTTAAATATTTTTCTCTGGCCCTAGCGTCATCTTCATTATGACACGCTTCGCAGTATATAACGTAAAAAGGACCACGACCTTTCGTATATGTTGACTTACCATTGTTGTGCTGCCATAAGCGCTTCCGTAAACTATTCGTGATGCCTGTGTACCACTTACCGTCTTTCTTGCTCTTTAGTACGTAGTTGTACCACATAACAGAGTGAACTCTAACGGGATCATAAATTGTTATTAAGAATTATTTTAGGTATGCGTTATGCCGGATGGCGCTCAAGGAAGTCTTCAATCATCGCTTCCTGCTTATCTTTGAATTCCGGCAGGTTTTGCTCCTCGATAAACTTGCGGAGGAAGCCAACCTCAGCGCGGAGGGCCATGACTGTGCCTCGCTCCTCTCCAAACCGCCCGATGAGCTCTTGTATGAATTCTGGATAAGTCATTTTAGTTTGCGAGTGCTATTAAGAGGAGTGCGATACTTATGACGGCGTAGGTGCCCAAAGTCTTAGTAAAGAGCCTTACTCCTTAGTCTCGTAGGCCTTGCGGACGTTAGCTTGGATAAAGTCGCTTAGCCCCTGGCCTGCTTCAGCTAGCTCCTTCATCTGCGCGACATTGTCTGCCCCGGCGCTCGCGTTCGTATACTTATATGTATAGAACCCGCTTCGGCTTGGGGTCTTGAACTTCACAATGATAAAGTCCTCGCCTATCTCATAGCTCTCGACGGGGGACTGCCCACTCACATTTTTGTATTCCTGCATGGCTTTGGATTAACCTAATAATTCCGTCGGTACATTATAGCCCTTTGGATGGGAAAAACGGCCTATTTATGCTAAATTGGCCTTGTCTGGAGACGTGTCAGAGTGGTCTATCGTACCTCTTTGCTAAAGAGGTGTGCCCTTTAAAAGGCACCGACGGTTCGAATCCGTCCGTCTCCGCCAAGTAGCCGTTCTTAGTGTTGAGTTGTTATCAACAGCTTTCAGTTTTTTGTCAAATAGTCGTTTTTTTCATGATAGTCTGAATGTATGCAATGGAACGAGCGACTTACGGAAAATATTATAAATGGCTGGCTTAATAAGGTAGGAATCACAGAAAAAGATGGTTTTTCTGTTGAGCAACAACTTAGTTCTAATCCGAGGATAGAAAAACTTCTTAAAAATGCTAGTAAGTCTGGAAACGGTGTTGGAAAACCTGAGTTCATAATAACTAAAAATACTGAACAGAATTTTATTTTAATAATTGAATGTAAGGCTGATCCAAAATTTCATGAGTCCAAAAATCACGATAAATACAAAGACTACGCAGTTGATGGAGTTCTGCTATACGCTTCTTATCTCGCCAAAGAATTTAATGTCATTGCCGTAGCTGTAAGTGGACAAAAAGAAGCAGAAATTAAAATAGACACTTTTCTACATCCTCGAGGATCTCTTAGGGCAGCTCCCCTAAAAGAAGGTGCTAGAGGGACAGCAATAAGAGAGATTATATCCTGGACTGATTATATACGTCATGCCACTTATGATGAAAATCTGACTCGAGTACGTCGTGAAGATTTAGCCAGATTTTCCCGTGATCTTCATAACTACATGCGTGACTATGCAAAAATAACTGAAGCTGATAAGCCCTTGCTTGTCAGTGGTATTCTTATCGCACTAATGGATGATGGATTTAAAGTTTCCTATTCTAAGTATGAGGAAGGATCATTGGCGAAGAGAACATATGAGACAGTTAGAGATATTATTAACTCCGCCCAACTCGGAATAAATCAGGAAGAAAAAAAAGATGCAATCATAAATTCTTTTAGCTTTATTAAGCATCATCCTGAATTAAAAAAGATAGATCCTGAAACTAAAGAATCGCCGTTGGCACATATAATTAAAGAGATTGATCTTGAGGTCAGACCTTTTACTGAGGATCATTATGATTTTGATGTGATTGGAAGCTTCTATGCTGAATTTGTTCGTTATACTGGCGGAGACAAAAAAGGTCTTGGTATTGTACTAACACCCAAACATCTAACAGATTTGTTTGCAGATCTTGCTGGAGTTAATAAGAACTCAACTATTTTAGATACGTGTGCTGGCACGGGGGGGTTTCTAATATCAGCCATGCAAAAGATGACCAAAAATGTCAGTGATCTTGAAAGAAAGAGAATTTTGAGTGATTCTCTTATCGGTATTGAACAAGAACCAAAAATGTTTGCCTTGGCGGTTTCTAACATGATCCTGAGAGGAGACGGAAAGACTAATCTTTATCAAGGATCATGTTTTGACGAGGATATTATTGGTCCCCTACGTGGTAAGGCAACGGTTGGATTTATTAATCCCCCTTATTCTCAAAAAGGAAAAGCACTTCATGAATGGAATTTTATTGAAACTTTGTTGGATTCCTTGCAAGAAAATGCTACAGGAATTGTTGTGGTGCCGATGTCTTTATCAATTGCTCCTCATCCGACTCGACAAAAAATTTTGATTAATCATAGGCTGGAAGCTGTAATGAGTATGCCGGATGATTTATTTTATCCAGTAGGTGTCGTGTCGTGTATTATGGTTTTCACGGCGCACAAACCGCACGATAGTGAGCCAAGGCACGAGAGTTGGTTTGGTTATTGGAAAGACGATGGTTTTATAAAGGATCGCTTACAAGGCAGAATTCCCACGTCTAGATGGCCACTGATACGCGAAAAATGGCTTAACACTTTTTCTAAAAGAGAAGTGATCCCAGGTTTTAGCGTACGCAAAAAAGTAGATGGAAATGATGAATGGTGCGCAGAAGCTTATCTAGAAACAGACTACTCTTCAATAAAAGAAGAGGATTTTGAAGATTTAATTAAGAGATACATTTTATTTAAAACCCTTAGTAATAGGTAATATGGAATTAACACCTCTAAACACAATTTTTGACATTGAGTATGGAAATAAATTCGATCTGAATAAAATGATTATTAAAGATAAAAGCAAGATAGCTTTTGTGGGGCGTACAGAAAAAAATAATGGTGTTACGGCGTATGTTGAAGAGGTGTCTGGGATAAGTCCATATGATCCAGGTTTCATAACTGTCGCTCTCGGCGGTGCAATTCTTGAGTCTAATCTCCAGCCATTCCCTTTTTATACGGCGCAGAATGTTGCAGTTTTAAAACCTAAAAATACAATGAGTGACGAAGAGAAACTTTTCTATGCTTTTGCTATTGAAGCTAACAAATTCAGATATGGCGCCTTTGGTAGAGAGGCTAATCGTTCCTTGAGAACGCTTCTTGTTCCGAAGTCTATTCCCAAGATGTTTATGAAGAAGAGTAATTTTGAACCATCTAATGAATCTATATTATTCCCAAGGGAGGTGACATTTCCACCTACTTTATGGAAATCATTCAAGTACAAAGATATATTTGATATCCAAACTGGTATTGGTCCATTAGTAAAATCAAGAACAATCGAGAATGGAGCAGTCCCTTTTGTGTCTACAACATCTGAGAGTAATGGTTTCTCTTACTATTATGCTGGTCCTGCAAAACATGCCGCAAATCTCATAACCGTGAGTAATGATGGATCTGTAGGAGAAGCTTTCTATCAAGATAAACCATTTTCTGCCAGCTATAAGGTTAATATTTTAGCTCCAAAATTTGAACTTAATTTGTATAGGGCATTATTTTTGAACGCGATCATTAGAAAAGAAAAATATCGTTATTCATACGGACGCAAGTGGGGACTAGATAGAATGAAGGAATCAATAATGAAATTGCCAGCATGTCCAAATGGGAGTCCTGATTGGAAATATATGGAAGATTATATAAAGTCTCTGCCGTATACCAAGACTTTGCTCAGCTACGTTTAAATTAAAGATTTTAATCTGTAATATTAAATTAAGTACATCAAATTTTATAAATTTCGAACGCCTTGAAAGATTAAAGGTTTTGTTGTAGTTTTGGTTGAATAAATGACCTCACAACTTTTTCCAGAAGCAGCTCTCCCACAGTATCTTTTGGATATTTATTTCCAAGGGCCATCTTTTAACGGAATGATGGAGATTGATTCCCTCGCCAAAGAGGTTCAAGGCTTAGAGACTGTGTTGAGAATTGCGTTGCATTCCCTGATAAAAAATAAAAGGCTTAATCTGAAAAGTGGGGACTTGGAAATTTATGTTGAGGCATTTGAGAAGGGATCATTTCGAAAAAGAATAAAAGTTTTTAATAGGACAACAAAAGAATATGTGCCTCTAGTTAGTTTGGCAACATTAGTTGTCTTGATATTCCAAACGATCCCTCAATATAAAACAGAGGAGATAAAAACTTTGTCTCCAGAGCTAATTGCTTCAGTGAGAGATCAGGTAGTGTTAGAACTATTGCAGGATAAGAAGTTTTTGGGTGCAGCGGCTGATATTGTACAGCCTATATCGCTTGGAGGTGATATGTGCACTTTGTCTTCAGCCGTTGACAATAAAGCCGTGATTGATTCCGAAACTAGTAAGAAGTTTATTAATTTAACTGATTCTGCTGAGAGTTCAGTTGATGATGGGGAATATTATGAAGTATTGCAGGGAAGAATAAACAGGGTGGATCTGGATGCTTCAAGAAGGCATATAGGATTTAAGGTCAATAGTGAGGGAGCGACAATTGATGCAACATTTCAAAATAAGCCATCTCCCGAAGAAATGAAGTCTTTGCTTGGTGAGTGGGTGGAAATCAAAGGTAATGTTTCGTATATAGGCGGCCAAAGAAGTCATGTGGATATCTCTGAATTTAATGTAATCAAACAGAGGCAATTTGATATGCATTCTGATCAATCAGATAATCCCAAAAAATAAATTAATATTACCGAGGTACACTTAAGCCCTAATGTTTTTGAAATTCAGGCTTAGGCGGGGGAGAAAGACTATACGGCGGAGGCCGGCGGGGAAGTATTTGAAGTATAAGGAGGAGGCGAGGGCGCTGGTGCGGGCGAGGCTCGAGTACTTTAATGCCGAGTATGGCTTCAAGTGGAATCGTATTGCCATTAAGGACCACAAGTCGCGATGGGGTAGCTGCTCCAAGAAGGGGAATCTGAACTTTAACTACCGCATAGCCCTCATAGCGCCTCACCTTGCCGACTATATAGTAGTGCACGAGCTCTGCCACTTGGGAGAGCTTAACCATTTAGTCGAGCGCTCTATGCCAGACTGGCGTAAGAGGCGAGACGAACTGATGAAGATAGGAGCCAACACTGCAAGTTTGATTTGACCCATACGTCAGTAGGAGGATGAAAGAGAGCAAGAGACAAGTCAGGAACAAGGATGTGGTAAAGAATCAGCGCATGGTACACCTTTCAATACCCCCGAGGATGGAAGGTGATACAAAGAGCACAAGGACTAGGTCGAAGAAGAAGCCGGGTGAGATACACAAGCCACGGAAGGGGAAGTAGGCTAAAATGTATCGATGAATATATGGCTCAAGCGTGAGTGGTATGTGGCCATGCATGGACAGCCGAGGAGCTTCCGCACTAAGAAGTGGATTGTGATACTCGTAGTCGCCGCAGTCCTCTATAGACTTCGTGGATGGGGTTTGGTCTTGTGGGTCTTTGCCCCGCTTGGACTCATTGGCATTTGTGCGCACTTCTACCTCAGGCATAAGACAGGTGGCTGGAGGAGGGAGTGGAAGTTTGTGAAAGCAATCCCTACCCCGTACGACTAATAAGCTACAACACCCCCATGTCAGAATATAAATCACAGTACAAAAACATCTTTGTGAATTTGCCCGTGAAGGATATTGGGAAGACCAGAGACTTCTGGACTAAGCTCGGCTTTAACTTCAACCCGCAGTTTAGCGATGAGAGGAACCTGTGCCTCGTCATCCATGACAACATCTTTGCCATGCTCCTTAGCGAGGACTTCTTTAAAGGTTTTACTAAGGTAGAGATTGCCGATCCGAGGAAGGCGAACGAGGCCATAGTAGCTCTCTCGGCCGAGAGCAGGGAAGACGCAGATGGGCTCTTCAATAAAGCCGTAGCCGCGGGTGGAGTAGAGACGCGCCCAGCTGAGGACATGGGGTGGATGTACGGCAGAGCCTTCCAGGACCTCGACGGACATCAATGGGAGGTTGTGTGGATGGACATGGCCAAGGCGCCAGCGCATCCGGGCGAGGCTACCAATAATTAAACAAATATATGAATAGAATAGTCCACTTCGAGATACAGGCCGATGAGACAGAGCGAGCGGCCAAGTTCTACCGAGACGTCTTCAGCTGGGAGATAGAGAAGTATCCTATGCCTGACATGGAGTACTGGGGCGTCATGACTGCGCCGAAGGACTCTAAAGAGCCAGGCATCAACGGCGGGCTCTTGAAGCGTCCATGCCCAGCGCCAGCGCTCGGCCAAGGATTGAACGCCATGGTCTGCACCATACAGGTCGACGACTTCGACGCATATGCTAAGAAGATACTCGCCGCCGGAGGCCAGGTGGCTATGCCCAAGTTCGCTCTCCCAGGCATGGCTTGGCAAGGCTACTTTATCGACACTGAGGGCAACACCTTTGGCCTGCATCAGGCAGATGCTGGCGCTAAGTAAAAGCAGAATAATTCTAAACTAATAAACTTATGGCAAAACCAAATCCAGTTGTGCACTTCGAGATGGGCTATAACGATAAGGAGAGAGCGAAGAAGTTCTACAATACTGTCTTCGGCTGGCAGATGCAGGAGATGGGGCCCGACATGGGCGGCTACGTCGTCGCTCAGACGGCAGTGACGGATGAGAAGGGGATGGTACAGACCCCAGGCAATATTAATGGGGGCTTCTACCAGAAGACAGCAGACCCAGGCTCGCATGCGCCATCGGTAGTCATAGCAGTGGACGACATCAAGCAGGCCATGAAGGATGTAGAGGCAGCAGGAGGCAAGATTGCTGGCGCTATGGGCGCTGACGGCAAGCCATCCATGGAGCCGATGATGATACCTGGCGTTGGACTCTGGATATCGTTCATCGATACAGAGGGCAACAGGACGAGTTTGCTACAGCCAGTACAGAAGTAGATACGCCACTCCTGTTGTGCTAAGGTGAGAGTATATGAACAAAATAATCATCGGCATCGTAGCGCTTGTCATTATTGGCGTAGGGGCTTGGTACTTCATTAGCCACAAGGGCAATGGGGAGCAGATTGGCGGAGCAGTGACATCTTCTGCACCAGAGACCAAGTACACCGACCCTAAGCAGGGAGAGGTGGCTGTGGTGGGTGCCTGGGACTGCCTCGTGCGAACGGACGGAAGCGAGACGACCAAGGATAACTGTCTCTTCAGCCTTAAGGGTGATGATGGCAAGGTCTACGCTCTCGACCTCTCGAAGGTGGAGGTGATAGGCAAGGGCTCAGACAAGGCCGCGAAGATACGAGCTGTCGGTACGCTTGGCAAGAGCTCGGAGAGCGACTTGTCAGGAATCTTCAATTACGACGCAGTCCTCGCAGTGCGCGTGATACAGAGCGCGGAGTAGTCTTAAACAAATAGGTAATAAAAATGCCCCGTTCCGACTTAGGTCGGAACGGGGCATTGCTTGTGCCCGTGTTAGATGAGGAAGAAGTGGAGGCTGTCCACGCCCTCGTCGACGGGCGACCCGCGGAAGGTGTAGCTTCTCTTCTTGCCGTCGTATCCGAAGCACCATCCCTCGGCGAAGGTCTTCTTGCCCCAGGGGCCGCCGTCGCAGGAGCAGCAGTCGGCTTCAACTGGCTGGGTGAACGTGTAATGCTGGCCGATGACGAACGCGGTGTTCGTATCGGCTTCTGCTGTGCCGGTCATGAGGGTCTCACTGCTGAGGTTGACTTGGTCTACTAAGTATTATACACCTTTGCCTAGCTTTGTCAAGTACTGATAGGGTAGGCAGAATCATATAGAAAAACCATGTTTCGCCTCAGTGGGCTATGGCTAGACAAAGGATTTTGCACGCGTCCGCAGAGCGGAGCGCGCGCCTAGCCTCGGCGAAAGTAGCTCCGGTGGTAGTGACATCATCGAGAAGGATTATATTCTTGCCCCTCACAAATTCGGGGCCTGCGACCGTCATAGAATTCTCAAGATTCCGGAGTCTCAACTTTTTATTGACGGTCTTGGTCTGGCTCTCGGTATGGCTGTGCTTGGACAAGATGTTTGGCGAGTATTCAAATAAGTTTTCCACATCAAGTTTTTTGATTTCCTCACACAGCACTTCGGTCTGGTTCCAGCCTCGCTCGCTCCGACGTTTGTCCGACATGGGCATGGGTACTAAGAGAGGCTCTATGAAGTTGTCGAAGAGCGCTCGCTCGGCTAGCTCGTGGCACAGCACGTCGTATACGATAGTTGCGAGGGTCGAGGCTATCTTCACATTCTTCCTGTATTTGAGCTCCCAGACTAGGTCTCGCACACGAGGGTCAGTGTAGGAGAAGATGGCAATAGTGTCGGGCCCCACGTCGCCAAGGCTATGCGGGGCCGAAAGCCTCGTGACGAGTTCTCCAGGGGATAGGGTTTCCAATTCGAGAACTCCCAAGGCCTTCGGGAACAAAAAGTCCACAAAACCCTCAAATGTAGCCTTTAGACTCATGTATAATGACATTATATGTCACTCTTTGGCTCCACTTTCGGCAACCTTTTTGGCAAGAAGGAGGTTCCGAGCGTACTCGGTGTGGACATCGGCTCCTCGGCTATAAAGATAGTCCAACTAAGGAAGAAGAACGGTCAAGCCGTGCTCGAGACCTACGGCGAGCTCGCTCTTGGTCCGTATGGCGCGTCCGCCATCGGCCAGTCGGTGCAATTGCCGACGGAGAAGATTATTGAAGCTCTCTCAGACCTTATGAAGGAGAAGGAGGTCAACGTCACAACGCGCCTCGCCGGACTCTCCATACCCTTCAGCTCCTCGCTCATGTCGGTCATCGAGCTCCCGGCAGTCTCCGACAAGCAGCTCGCGACCATGGTCCCTCTCGAGGCCCGCAAGTATATACCCGTACCGATAAACGAAGTCATGCTCGACTGGTCAGTTATCCCTAAGACCGACAGCAGAGACGATGACGCAGTCGCTGAAGGGATGCAAAAGAAGGTTGAGGTCCTCGTCGTCGCCATCCACAACGACACCATATCCAAGTACCAGCAGATTGTGGAGAAGACGGGTCTCCAGGCAGGCTTCTTCGAGATAGAGATATTCTCCACTATGCGCTCCGTAGTCGAGGAGAGTCTGACGCCAACTATGATAATGGACTTTGGCGCGGCGTCGACCAAGCTATACATCATTGAGCGCGGGGTTATCAAGTCATCGCACACTGTTAACCGCGGCTCGCAAGACATCACTGCGGCCATAGCGGGCTCACTCGGCATACCAGTAGAGCGAGCAGAGATGATGAAGCGCGAGGTCGGCGCAAGCGGCTCGGACCAAACATTGCGTCAGATTATTACTCTCGTCCTCGACTACATCTTTGCCGAGGCTAATCGCTCTCTCTTAGGATTTGAGAAGAAGTACAATAGGACAGTGGGCAAAGTAATACTCGTCGGCGGAGGAGCCTCGCTCAAGGGTCTAGCAGAGCTCGCCAAGAACGCCTTCAAGACCGAGGCCGTGCAAGGCAACCCCTTCGGCAAGCTATCGACCCCGGCATTTATAGAGAAGGTCCTCCGCGAGACTGGTCCTGAGTTCGCCGTCTGCATCGGCGCCGCTTTAAGGAAGCTCCAAGACGAAGGATAACTATTATGCACTGGTTCTTTATTGCCCTGGCGGCACCGGCTTTGTGGAGTGTCTCAAACCATATTGATAAGTTTGTCATAAGCAACTATTTCTCAGGCAAGGGAGTTGGATCTCTTGTGCTTTTTACAGCTCTTGGCGGAAGTTTGGTGGCTATCCTTATAGCGATATTTAGTAATGCGTCCTTCAACCTCGGAAGCGCACATATTTTAGTCATTGCTCTAAGCGGGGCGATTCTCGTTGCTGCATTTATTCCGTATCTCCATGCGCTTGAGATTGATGAAGCCTCCTATGTTACAGCGCTCTTCCAGATGATTCCTGTGTTCGGCTATGTTTTAGCGTTTCTATTTTTAGGGGAGAATCTCAGTGTCGCTCAGACAATTGGTTCAGCCTTAATCATTGGGGCATCAATCTTCATGTCGCTCGACTTGTCTGAGCACATACGCATCAGGATGAAGCCGCTTCTTCTCATGATGCTCTCGTCCTTGATGATATCCCTTAACGCTTTGTTGTTTAAAGTTATTGCTCTGGATGAGAGTTTCTGGGGCACGGCATTCTGGGAGTATGTAGGTGCCGGAGTGTTCGGCCTGTTGCTCTTCGTGCTGTACCCGCTCTACAGGACTCAATTTCTCGCAACTCTCACGCGAAGTCGCTTTACGGTTTTAGGGTTGAACACATTTTCTGAATGTTTGAACATCGGCGCGAAGTTGTTGGCCAACTTTGCGAGTCTCCTTGCTCCTCTTGCCCTCGTGTGGGTCGTCAACGGTTTCCAGCCGCTTATCGTATTTCTGTACGGAGTTATTCTCACATTATTCATACCGAAATGGGGGACTGAAAATCTCAGCGCTAAAGTAATTTTGCAAAAATTGACCGGGATGGCGGTCATCTTTGTCGGAGTGGCCTTGCTCTTCGCCTAGAGTGTAAATACTTTTGTGCCCGCAAGCTCCAAGACGAAGGTTGACAGGTGACTAACTAAGTGCTATTACATAAGCGGATTGTTTCATCTGGCAACTTCTCACTGGAGAGTGCGTAATGCGTATCCGAAGCTTTTTGGGTTCAGCCGCGCTGGTTCTTCTCGCGGCAGCGGCCGAAGGGCAGGCATTGCCTGCGGGTGTCATACTTGGCGCTGCGCAGCGTAAGGCGCAGAAGATGGCTGAGGCCGCGCCTGTGCACAGGGATACCGTGGCTGTGAAGGGCGGTCTCATGCTCGTCTGCGATGTGCAGCAGGCTGTCATAGCCGTGACCGGGTATCAGTATGCGGACGGTTCCAAGATTCTGGCGAGTGCGTCGGCGGGCATCACCTTCCTTCTCGTTGTGGACTCGGCCGGCAAGAGGCTCACTCTGCTCTCGCCCAAACCTATCCCCGTATGGAAGAATTCCGTGTACGCGGTGACTTATCATCCGCGAAGTGCAGTCGATCCGCTCGAGCTCATCGAGATATCGTCGCTCGTGTTTGATTTGAAAAGCCAAGGCACCATCTTCGTCAATGGTATTTTGATGGGTGCCACGAGTATCGACGCAAAGGCCGATGCCATTATCCAGAAGGGAAGGTCTTGCCGTTAAGTTCTCTGTACCCGCCCCGATGAAAATCGGGGCGGTTCTTCATAAATTTGATTTCTTTTATCCAAAAGCGCATAGTCAGAGCGCGGGCGAAAGATAGTACCCCGTGTGTACCTTTAGTATAGGAGCTGACCATGTCTACAGGCATGCTCGGCAGGGTGTCGCTCTCTGACCTTCAGGGACCGATGAATGATTTGATGGAAAAGTTGGCGGGGCCAAATGGTCATCGGTGGCTGAGGGAACTGAACAGATTCCTCAGGCGGCAGGGGACCTGGACCTCGCTCTTGCCTCTCGTTGTCGAGTCCGATGGCAACTCGGGAGAGGACTACATCCGCTATCTTGCGCGTAACTGGGAGCTTAACAATCACGCCAAGCAGGCGATTCTCTCACCTGAGTTTGTCGTCACCAGAGACGTGAAGTATGAGATTCAGCTTCTGATGCGCTCTGACTTCGACGTCTTGCCCACTAGCAAGAGTGTCTATCAGGTAGCGGCGGGGCGTGGCTACAAGCCTGCGCCGCTTGAAGTTGGCCCCCTGCTCAGGAGCATGATGAGGCGGAACGATTTCAAGAAGCTCGGCATCCAATGCATCGTCGTCATGCAGCCCGAGGAGATACTGACGGCTCGGTTCTATATCGGTATGGACGATACCCTGAGCGTGGTCGCGCCGGGAGCTGAAAAGAGATGGTCCAACGATACTGCCTGGGCGTTCGTCGCTCCGGAAGAAGATGTGTACGTGCATGCGTAAGCCCCCGCCCCGATGAAAATCGGGGCGGTTCTTTGTATCTGTGTATATATAGATAGAAGTATTGGGGAATCTCTTCTATAATTAAGCTAGATGCAACCCCAGTTTCAATCATCATTCATCCCTAAAGGTCCGGTAGCTACTACTGGCACGGCCACTCGTGTCTCGCAAGGCGCAGACAGGAGCCTCCTTGGCACTCTAGCTGTCCTTGTTTTCGTTATATCGGTAGTCCTCTCCGTTGGCGTCTTCGGCTATGAGAAGTATCTTGACTCGCGCATCAACGCCATGAACGGCGACCTCGCCGCCGCCCGCGCGACGCTTAAGCCAGAAGTCATCACGGACATCTCCCGCCTCGACCAGCGACTCGTAGCAACGCAGGTGCTCCTCAATAAGCACATCGTCCTCTCGCCACTCTTCGACTACCTTGAGAACGCCACCTTGAAGGGTGTGCGCTTCACCGAGTTCCAATATCTCACTACAGAACAGGGCCTCACTCTCAACATGCGCGGAGAGGCTAAGGGATACGCGGCAGTCTCCTTGCAGGCACAGGTCTTCAACAAGAGCCCTTACATGAAGCAGCCTATCTTCTCTGACCTCGACCTCGACGACAAGGGCAATGTGACCTTCTCCTTCAAGGTGAAGCTCGACCCAAGCATCGTCTCGTACAAGAAGCTCGTTAACGATGTGCCTGCTGTCACACAAGTGCTCGTACCTGTCTCTCAGCCAGTGACAACTGTTGCGACTACGACTACCGATAAGACAACACAGAAGCAGACAGCCGCTTCGACCACAGCTTCAACAACGAAGAAGACAAGCCAATAGAAAACGTATGAAAAACTCCACCTCACTCATCCTGCTCCTCATCTCAATCGGCCTCTTCTACACCTTCATCTCGCCGCATTACGATACAGTCGGCACCTTGCGCGCCCAGTCGGGTAAGTACGAAGACATCCTCGCGAGCGTCTCAGCCCTCACTGCCACTCGCGATGACCTCTCGGTGAAGCTCGCCAACATGCCTCCCACAGAGGTAGCCAAGCTCGAGAAGATACTTCCTGACAACGTAGACACAGTGAATCTCGCTATGACCTTTGACTCCATAGCCGCTCGCTATGGCATATCCATCAAGTCGGTACGTACCGTCGAGGTAAAGACTGATACAGGCACAGGCATCGTCCAGGCGAGCGCCAATCCGTATGAGAAGGTGACCGTATCCTTCTCCTTCGTATCTACGTATCCTAACTTCCGCAAGTTCATGGCTGACATCGAGCAGAGCCTGCGCATCATCGATGTGAAGTCGGTGACCTTCCAGGCTACGGACTCTGGCCTCTACGAGTATCAGGTCTCGGTCGACACCTATTGGCTAAAATAACGACATGCAGTATATCCAAAAGAACAAGTCGATACTCATAGCCATAGCTCTCTTTGCTCTCGTTATCTGGGCTTATGGAGCTTTCATCAAAGGCCCTTCCACGAGCGTAGCGACGAACCAATCCGCACAGAAGGTGGGCGGAGACGTGCTCGACCTCTACTCCTCGCTCAAGGCAGTGTCTCTCGACCAGACGCTCTTCTCAACAGCTTTGTACAGGCACTTGCAGGACTTCTCCTCTGATATACCGCTACAGCCAGTCGGCCGCACGAACCCCTTTGACGTCATAGGCAGATAGAGTTTTAAATCACGAATGAATGTCAATCCTCGACTTACTCAAAGATAAGAAGGTCATAAAGCCTGAGGATATTGCTGCCATAGAGGCTGAGGCGCAGGGGAGCGGCCTCTCTCTTGAGCAAGTGCTCGTCACTCGCGGCATAGCGCCGGAGACAATACTTGAGGCCAAGGGCCAAGAGCTCGACATACCAACGAGGAGCTTGAAGGATTTGAACGTGCCGTCAAAAGTCCTCGGCTACATACCAGAGGAGTCGGCCGAGCACTATAAGGTTCTACCATTAGGGGTCAAAGACGGCGTACTTGAAGTGGGCATCGTCGACCCAGACGACATCGAGGCTCGCGATGCGCTCAACTTCATCTCGGCGAAGATAGGTATGCCGTACAAGCTCTTCCTCGTCTCGGCGGCTGACTTTGGCAATGTCGCTACTCTATATAAGGGCATCACCGGAGAGGTGAACGAGGCTCTCTCCGAACTCGACACCGAACTCGCTGAGAAGCAGGAATCAAGAAAGAGCAAGCAGAAGGACAAGATAGACGAGGTCGAGCTTGGTCTGACTGAGACGAAGATTGTTGAGGACGCTCCGGTAACGAAGATTGTCGCCACTATCCTCTCATATGCTACCGAGGGTAACGCGTCAGATATTCATATCGAACCTCAACACGACAACATCCGCGTGCGCTTCCGAGTTGACGGTGTGCTTAATACTTCGCTTGTGCTGCCTATCAAGGTCCACTCGGCTGTGGTAGCGCGCATCAAGATACTCTCGAACATGCGCCTCGACGAGAAGAGGAAGCCTCAGGATGGCCGCTTCAGCGCGAAGATGGAGAGCCGCCGCATAGACTTCCGCGTATCGACCTTCCCAACTTACTATGGCGAGAAGGTGGTGATGCGTATCCTCGACCAAGAGAAGGGAGTTAGGAAGCTCTCTGAACTAGGCCTCTCGAAGGAGAACCTGGCTCTCATCCTCGACGCCATCAAGCGCCCTTACGGGCTCATCCTTATATCCGGCCCGACAGGCTCCGGCAAGTCGACCACTCTCTACTCCATGCTTAACGAGGTCGACAAAGACCACAGTAACGTGCTCTCTCTCGAGGATCCGGTGGAGTACAACATGGCCGGCGTGAGCCAGTCGCAAGTCCAGCCGGAAATCGACTACACCTTTGCCACAGGACTTCGTACGACCTTGCGCCAAGACCCAGACATCATCATGGTCGGTGAGATACGAGACAAGGAGACGGCTCAGCTCGCCATACAAGCGGCGCTTACCGGACACTTGGTGCTCTCGACCATACACACGAACAACGCTCTCGGCGTTATCCCGCGCCTCATTGACATGGGCGTCGACCCTTACCTCATAGCTCCGACTCTCATACTCGCCATGGCTCAGCGCTTGGTGAAGACTCTCTGCGAGGGCGGCGGCAAGGCCATCCCGGTCGAGGACTCTATCAAGCTCATGCTCGACAAGCAGTTTGCCGACTTGCCGCCGGAGTTCAAGAAGTCGATACCCTTCGGCAAGGAGGTCTACGAGCCGTCACCAACTGCTACCTGTCTCTCCGGTGTCGCTGGACGCACTGCAGTTATGGAAGTGCTCGCCATGGACAAGGATATTGAGCAAGTGATACTCAAGAATCCGACCGAGCCTGAGCTCATGAAGATAGCTCGCGCCAAGGGCATGCTCACTATGAAGGAGGACGCTATCTTGAAGGCCTTCCAGAAGGTCATTCCATTCGCTGAGGTAAATACGCTATAATACTCATATGAAGAAGGCCTACACAGTGCTCCTAGTAGACGATGACAAATTCCTCCTGGAGATGTATCAGAAGAAGTTCGACAAGTACGGCATCAAGGCCGAGATGTGTGTTGGTCCAGAAGAAGCTCTAGGCAAGCTCCGTGGAGGCGCCATCTACGACATACTCGTCTTCGACATCATCATGCCCAGCATGGACGGCATTGAACTCCTAAGGACCGTGAAGAAAGAGAAGCTCTCTCCCCAGGCCATAGTAGTCATGCTCACGAACGAGAGCGGCTCCGAGAGGATAGAAGAGGCCAAGACTCTCGGCGCAGCGGGATACATAGTCAAGGCAACCTCCATACCTTCGGAGGTGGTCGAGGAGATTATCAAGATTGCCGACGCTAACGCTAAGTAGGATATTTATACATGGGAGCTGCGACCTTACTCGACGAACTCGTCGACATAGTCATGAAGGAGAGCGCGTCCGACCTGCATCTGGCCGAGGGTCGGCATCCTATCATCCGCGTTTCGGGCTTTCTCATACCGCTTGAGAAGTATGCTCCGCTCACAGCCGAGGACATTAAAGGCTTCTTTGCGCTTTTCTTGCCGCCAGAGAGCCAGCAAGAGTTCCTGAAGAAGAAAGAGTCCAACTTCGCCTACGCGCACAAGTCTGGTTCGCGCTTCCGCGGGAACCTCTTCGAGTCCATTGGCCGCAGGGCCATAGCGCTTCGTCTCATACCGACCCGCATTAAGACCTTCGAGGAGCTTAACCTTCCTCCAGTCCTGGCTGAGTTCTCAGGCCGCCAACAGGGCTTCTTCCTCGTAGTGGGTCCGGCCGGACAGGGCAAGTCTACGACTCTGGCCTCCATGATAGAGCTCATAAACCAAGAGAGACTAGAGCACATCATCACCATCGAGGACCCAATAGAGTTTCTCTTCACGCCGGCTAAATCCATCATCGACCAGCGCGAGGTGAAGACCGATACACCCGACTTCCATACCGCACTCTGGGGAGTCTTCCGCCAAGATGCGGATGTTATCATGGTAGGGGAGATGCGCGAGCCCGACACTGTGGCTGCGGCAGTGACGGCGGCCGAGACGGGACACCTTGTGCTCTCGACTCTCCACACCAACACGGCGGCTCAGACGGTGGACCGCATCATTGACTCTTTCCCAGCTGAGAGCCAGGAGCAGATACGCATACAGCTATCGAGCTCGCTTATAGGCATCTTCTCCCAGCGGTTGGTGCCGAGAGTGAAGGGGGGCCTCATCCCGGCCTACGAGCTACTCTTGAACAACAACGCCGTGGCAAACCTCATAAGAGAGAAGCGCACTCACGAGTTGAACGCCGTCATAGAGACCTCGAGCGAAGCTGGGATGATAGACTTCAACCGCTCGCTTGCGGAGCTAGTGAGGAAGGGGGAGATAACTCCGGAGAACGCTACCCAGTACTCGACCAACCCCCGCGCGCTCGAACGCATGATATAAATATAAGTACCAATGCTCTATAAATACAAAGCCCTTGAACAGTCTGGAGCCGAAAAGGCGGGTTCCATAGAAGCCGTATCTCTCGAGGTAGCCATCGATAGTCTGCAGAAGCGCGGTCTTATCATAGCTAACATAGACTCGGCCGATAAGGAGTCGTGGCTTTCACAGTTCTCCTTAGGACAGAAGGTTTCGACCAAGGACATAGTTATCCTCTCCCGCCAGATTGCCACTCTCTTCAACGCCTCGGTCTCGGCACTAAAAATCTTCTCCCTCCTTGCGGCCGAGGTGGAGAACAAGCACCTGAGGCGCTCAATGTCGGAGATTACCGACGACATCCAAGCTGGCAGCAGCATCTCTAAGGCTATGAGCAAGCACCCAGACGTCTTCTCTGAGTTCTATGTGAACATGGTCAAGTCCGGAGAGGAGACAGGGAAGCTCAATGAAACCTTCGAGTATCTCGCCGACTATCTAGATAGGAACTACGAGGTCGTCTCGAAGGCCAAGAACGCGCTCATATACCCCGCCTTCGTCGTCGGAGTCTTCGTTGCCGTGATGATACTCATGTTCACCGTCATCATCCCGAAGATATCCGTCATTCTCCTCGACTCCGGGCAGCCGATACCTTTCTATACAGCTATTGTCTTTGGCTTCTCTAACTTCCTTATCTCGTACGGCATCATCCTGCTCGCTGCGCTCGTGGTCTTAGGCTTCCTCTTGGCGAGATTTCTCAACACCGACGAAGGACGCACAGCCTTTGCCCATTTTAGGCTCGAGGTACCTTACATCGGCGGCCTCTACAGGAAGCTCTATCTCTCGGTCATCTCTGACAATCTTTCGACCATGATACTCTCGGGCATACCGATGGTCCGCGCTCTCGAGGTTACGGCAAGCGTGGTGGGGAATGATGTTTATGAGACCATCGTGAGCGACAGCGTGGCCGCGGTCAAGGGCGGCAGCGCTCTCTCTCAGTCGCTCTCTCAATACGAGGAGATACCAGCCATGCTCATACAGATGATAAAGGTCGGCGAGGAGACAGGCGAGCTCGGAGACATCCTTAAGACCATGGCCCACTTCTACCAGCGCGAGGTGGTGAACGCCGTGGACACCCTGGTGGGCCTCATAGAGCCAGTTATGATAGTGCTCCTCGGCCTCGGAGTCGGTACTTTGCTCGCCTCGGTGCTTATCCCCATCTATAACATAGCTAACTCGGCTGGTGTATAATAATCCTATGAAGAAATACACCCGCGGCTTCACCTTGATTGAGCTCCTAGTCGTTATCGCTATCATCGGTATCTTGTCTTCGGTCGTGCTTGCTTCGCTCAACTCTGCTAGAGGCAAGGGCAATGATGCTAAGACTAAGGCCCAGCTCTCCGGACTTCGTGCAGCTGCCGAGATATATTACGACGACCACGGCGACTACAGCTCGTCAGCATCTTGTGGCGCAGGCATGTTTGCCGATGCCAACTCCGGCATGAGCGCCTACACTACCTCGTCTAACTATCCCGCTAACACTAACTTGAAGTGCAATGCTAGTGGCACTGCTTATGCCGTCTCTGGAGCTTTGACTGGTACAGCTGGCAAGTTCTGGTGTGTTGACTCGACTGGCGCCTCAAGACAGGTGAGCTCTGACCCAGGTGCAGTGACGGTTTGCCCAGCATCGTAATTTTTCTCATACGTTTCGTATTCGGGGCTATTATAGGCAGCTTTCTTAATGTCGTAGGACTCCGATATCGCTCGGGACTCACGCTCGGCGGACGCTCGGCTTGCGCATCATGCGCGAGGACCCTTAAGTGGTATGAGCTAGTGCCCATATGGAGCTACTTCGCTCTGCGCGGCAGATGCAGTACATGCAAGGTGAGGATATCTTGGCTCTACCCGGGCATGGAGATACTCACTGGGCTCATATTTGCCACGGTGCTTCCAGGCTACTGGCCCGCCTTTGCCATATATGTAGTCATTTTCATCTATGACCTTAGGCACAAGATTATCCCCGACAGCTTGGTCTATGCATCTATAGGCTATGCGCTCGTTGTAAGACTTCTCTTCTTCCACTCCTCCCTCGCCGACTGGCTTGCGGGCCCGGTCCTCTTTGCTCTCTTCGCCCTGGGGTGGCTCCTCTCGCGGGGAAGAGCGCTAGGATTTGGCGATGCCAAGCTCGCTCTATCGATAGGGCTCTTGCTCGGCGCCTCCATGGGACTATCGGCCATAGTGCTCTCCTTCTGGATAGGCACGGCTATTACGCTCCCGGTCATGTTCTTCTCCATGTTTTTTTCGCAAAAAAAGCTTACAATGAAGTCTGAGATACCCTTTGCCCCATTCATCATCTTGGGCGCTTGGGGCAGTCTACTTTTCCATCTTGATCTCTTTCATCTCACATCGTTTTAAAAGATTTTTCGCTTCGCGCCGAGGATTTACCATCGTCGAGCTCATGGTCTCGGTCGGCATCATGGTGACCCTCTCAGGCCTCATCGCCTTCAACCAGTCGCACTACACCTCAGGCGCTGAACTAAGGAACTTGGCCAACGACCTCTCGCTCTCGCTCCGCCAGGCTCAGGTCTATGGCATCTCGGTCAAGGAAGTCTCGCCTGGGTCAAATATCTTCAATGTCGGCTATGGGGTCGAGTTCAACATAACGAGCAACGGGAGCAATAGCTCTTATATCTTCTTCGCCGACAGAGGGGTGAAGAACAGACTATACGACGATGGCTGGTCTTGCCCTATCGGAAGCGGTCTGGAGTGTCTCGACAAGGTAAGCATCTCCGGGGGCAACTATATAGAGTCACTTTGCGCCATAAGCGCTGGCGGAGCTAAGGTCTGCGGTTCTAGCAGGCTCGACATCACCTTCGTCCGTCCGGCGACGGAAGCGCATATAATATTTGACGGGGATGCGGCAGGCTCGGCTGGATTAAGCGGAGCTTGCATCAAACTCACCTCGACCGAGGGTAAGTCGCACTGGGTGTCCGTCTTCGTGACGGGCCAGATATCGGTCGATAGCCCCGCCTGCATATGACACACACGAAAGGCTTCACTCTTATAGAGATTATGACCTCGGTGGCGGTCTTTGCTGTGGTTATGGTCATATCCATGGGCTCTATTCTCTCCGTGCTCCAGGCCAACAGGAAGTCCGAGTCCTTGAAGACCGTCATGGATAACCTGAACCTATCTGTGGAGAGCATGTCGCGCGAAATGCGCTTTGGCATGAACTACAATGGCGGCCTTGTGGGCGACATATACTCTCCGCATAATTGCTCTGATGGATGCGACACAGTGGCCTTCCTCGCTAACGACAGGCGTACAGAGATAGTCTATCGCTCCCTCTCTGGCTCGGGGAAAATAGAGAAGTCGACCGATGCTGGCACGACGTATGTGCCGGTGACCGCGCCGGAGATAACCATAGAGGACTTGAAGTTCTATGTTTTAGGAGCCCTGCCATCCGCGCAAGAGTCTACTCCTCTCCAGCCGAAGATACTGATAAAGATTAAGGGCTCGGCTGGCACCAAAGCGAGTGAGAAAACGAACTTCACTGTGGAGACCTTGGTCTCGCAGCGCGTCCTAGACAACCAATGAGTAAAATGACCAAAGCCAGAAAAATAAACAGAGGCTTCACTCTCATAGAGACTCTCATAGCCATATCCATCCTTGTCATGGCCGTGACAGGAGCCTTTGCCGCAGCGCAGAACGGCATATCCTCGGCCACCTTCTCGAAGGACCAGATAGTGGCCTTCTATCTCGCTGAGGAGGGGATAGAAGAGATACGCAACCTAAGGGACCAGAACGGTCTCGCCGGAGTCGGGTGGCTCGCGGGTATAGCTTCGTCGGGCAGCGACCCATGCTACTTCGGCAGTGTCTGTATGGTCGACGCGGTCTCGAGCACAGATGTCATATCTAAGTGCGGCCTCGAAGCAGGCTCATGCCCTGTTCTCAAACAAGACCCTGATACAGGCTTCTTTGGCTATGACTCTGACTGGGATAACTCGCCCTTCCGCCGCGAGGTACAAATCGCCGAGGTCACGCCGGGCAACACACACGAGGTCACTATTATAGTCACTGTCACCTGGTCGAAGGGACTGCTTCAGAGACAGTTCAGAGCGAAGGAGAATATATTTGACTGGCAATAGTATGAAAATGACCAAAAACCAAACTCCAAAGACCAAAGGATTCACACTCTTTATCGCTATTGCAGTGACGGCCACATTGCTCTTCGTCTCAACAGGCATTGTCTCCATTGCTCTCAAGGAAGCCTTCCTGACCTCGGCCTCGCGCGAGTCGCAGTACGCCTTCTACGCCGCAGATACTGGCATAGAGTGCGCCATCTACTGGGATGTGAAGAATCCTTCCGGCGTGAGCGCCTTCGCCACATCGTCTGCTAGCCAGATAAACTGCAACCAAAACGCAGCCAATACCGTGAATCCAGTTCCGAATGTTGTCGGCTCCTCGGCTGTATCCGTCTTCACATTGACTTTCCTGCCTGACCTCTACTGCGCAGTCGTGACAGTGACAAAGAGCGAAACGAGCTCCGCGACGAAGATTGAGTCCCTAGGCTATAATACCTGCGACCCCGGCAATCCGCGCCGCGTGGAGCGAGCAGTCCGTGTGACTTATTAACACCATGCCAGAGGTACCCAAAGAGACCCTTGCCCGCGTAGCCAAGCTGCGCGAGACTATCGACAAATATCGATACGACTTCGCCGTGCTTAATATCGAGAGCATTTCTCCCGAGGCACTCGACTCGCTTAAAGACGAGCTCAAGAAGATTGAGGACAGGTACCCATCTATTATTACTCCCGACAGTCCCACTCAGCGTGTGGCTGGCGGAGTCTTGCCTGGCTTCAAGAAGAAGACTCACAAGGTTAGACAGTGGTCTTTAAATGATGCCTTCACCGAGGAAGATATAAGAGAGTTCGACGCTCAGGTCAGGAGGTTTTATAAAGCGGAGACGGGAGAGGATTTCCACCCCACATACACTTGCGAGTTAAAGATTGACGGCAGCCACCTCGTGCTCGAGTATGAAGCAGGGCTCTTGAAGACTGCTGCTACGCGGGGCAACGGTCAAATAGGTGAGGACATAACGGTGAATGTGAAGACCATTGAGTCGGTGCCACTGCGCTTGAATAAGCCTGTGAGTATTATCGCTGAGGGAGAGGCATACATGCCCAAGGGCCAGTTTAATAAGGTTAATAAATCACAAAAAGCGAAGGGGGAAAAGGAATTCGCCAATGCTCGCAATATCGTCGCGGGCACTCTCCGCCAACTCGACCCCTCGCTCGTGTCCGCTCGCGGGCTGAGCACATTCATGTACGACCTATCCATGAGTGATGCTACTCCGCCTGAGTCGCAGGAAGCCGAGCTCGAATACTTGCGCGAACTTGGCTTCAAGGTCAATCCTCATCACAAGCTAGCTCAGGATATCGACGAGGTCATAGCGTACTGGAAGAAGTGGGAGAAGGCTAAGGACAAAGAGGACTACCTCATAGACGGTGTGGTAGTAAAGTTGAATGACCGACGCGCGCAAGGGGTGCTCGGCTATACGGGCAAGGCCCCGCGCTGGGGCATAGCCTTCAAGTTCTCTGCGGAACAGGTCACTACGGTGGTTGAGGACATCACGCTTCAGATAGGCCGCACGGGAGTGCTCACGCCTGTGGCCAACTTGCGCCCTGTGCTCGTGGCCGGTTCGACCGTATCGCGAGCGACCTTGCACAACGAGGACGAGATTGAACGCCTCGATGTGCGCGTAGGCGACACCGTGGTGATACAGAAGGCAGGAGACGTTATCCCTGACATAGTGAGAGTGGTGACAGAGATGAGGACGGGGAAGGAGAAGCTATTCAAATTCCCAACCCATTTCCCGCTTTGCGGAGGTGACGGAGGCATAGAACGCATACCTGGCCAAGCGGCGCATAGATGCGTGGCCAAGAACTCCTTTTCCCAGCAGCGCAGGAAGCTCTCACACTTCACCTCTAAACACTGCTTTGACATAGTCGGCTTCGGACAGAAGACCGTAGACCAGCTCTTGGAAGCCGGCATCATCTCGACCTTCGATGATATCTTCAAAATTACATTCGGCGATCTCGAAGCGCTGCCGCGCTGGCAAGAGACATCTATCAATAAACTGCTCGCCGGCGTAGAGAAGGCGCGCAAGGTCACTCTCGAGAGATTCATCGCCTCGCTATCTATCCCTCAGGTGGGTGAGGAGACGGCGCGCGACTTGGCACAGCATTTCAAAACGGCGGAGAAGTTTGCCAAAGCCTCGGAGACAGAGCTCACGGCTATAGAGGGTGTCGGGCCGGTCGTGGCTGCAGCAGTAGTGGAGTGGTTTAAAAACAAAGAGAACAAGAAGATTTTTGATAACCTTCTCAAGGAAGTAAATATAGAAAAGGTGAAGGCCGAACCAAAAGGTAAGCTCACCGGCCTCACCTTCGTCCTCACGGGCACCCTGCCAACGCTCTCGCGCGACGAGGCGGGCGACATGGTCCGAGCCGCCGGTGGTAAGGTCTCGAGCTCTGTCTCCGTGAAGACCGACTATGTCCTCACAGGCGAGAGTGCTGGCGAGAAGTTAGATAAAGCTAACGAATTGGGAGTGAAGGTCATAAATGAGAGCGAATTTCTAAGTATGCTACGATAGCCATATGAATAAGGAGGAAGTCTTGAAATTGGCCAAATTGGCTAGGGTTGGGATAGGCGAGGATGAAGCAGACAAGCTCTCACACGAGTTCGATGCGATTTTGAAGTATGTGGGCGAGATAAAAGGAGCACAAATGACCAATGACCAAATCCCAAACTCCAAACCAGATTTAAGGAACATAATGAGGGAAGACTCTAACCCCCATGAGGCTGGTATATACACCGAAGCTATTTTGAGCCAGGCGCCACAGAGAGAAGGCAACTTCCTAAAGGTAAAGAAGATACTCTAATGATAGACATTTCTAAATTAACAATAGTCTCTGCGAGGGAAGCTCTGAAGAAGGGTGAGTTCACCTCGCGCGAGCTTACCCAGGCTTGCATTGATGCTATTAAATCTAAAGACGGAGAGATTCATGCCTTCCTCGAAGTCTTCAGCAATGCTCTGGCTCAAGCCGACGAAGCCGATAAGCAGATTAAGAACGGGGTGGACCTACCCCTCCTCGGCATACCTGTAGCACTCAAGGACAATATCTTGGTTAAGGGGGAGAAGGCGAGCGCTGGGTCGAAGATACTGGAGAACTTCATTGCTCCATACGACTCCAC
Source organism: Candidatus Parcubacteria bacterium (assembly GCA_019661785.1). Classification (GTDB taxonomy): domain Bacteria; phylum Patescibacteriota; class Minisyncoccia; order Phycocordibacterales; family Zambryskibacteraceae; genus JAIFWN01. Next base: position 190,106 of record JAIFWP010000002.1, read on the forward strand.
TGCTACACAGAAGCTGCAGCAGGCAGGGGCAGTCATCGTCGGCCGTACCAACTGCGACGAGTTTGCCATGGGCTCCTCTACAGAGAATAGCGCTTATGGTCCGACTAAGAATCCTTTAGATACCTCTCGCGTTCCTGGAGGCTCATCTGGCGGCTCGGCCGCTGCGGTTGCTGCTGGGTTTGTGATTGCCGCGCTTGGCTCGGACACAGGAGGCTCTATCCGTCAGCCAGCAGCCTTCTGCGGTATCGTTGGCATGAAGCCGACTTATGGTCGCGTGTCGCGCAATGGCCTCATAGCTATGGCGAGCTCTCTAGACCAGATAGGACCTTTCACCAAAACGGCCGAGGATGCAGAGATTATATATAACGTAATAAAAGGTCAGGATAGAATGGATTCCACTACGCTCGATGGGAAGACTTTTCCTGCTCACGGTCATGAGGGAAATTCGCGAGAAAAGTCTTCCCATCTCACTATTGGGGTACCACGCAGCTTCTTCGAATCCTCACTCGACAAGGCAGTGCTAGAGAATTTCAACCAAGCGGTAAAGAAGTTCGAGTCTCTTGGATATAAGACTAAGGATATCGAGCTCCCGACTCTCAAGTACTCGCTTGCCGTGTACTACATCCTTATGCCAGCCGAAGTGTCCTCGAACCTGGCCCGCTTTGACGGAGTGAAGTATGGACTCCATGTCGACGGAGTTAACTCCATCGATGATTACTTTAAGACTAGGGGAGAGGGCTTCGGTCCCGAGACTCGCCGACGTGTCATCCTCGGCACATATGTGCTCTCCTCAGGCTACTATGACGCCTATTACGGAACCGCAGTGAATATGAAGGCTGCTATCACTAAGGAACTCCGTGAGGCTTTCAAGGACGTTGACCTCATCCTCACGCCCACGACTCCAACTCCGGCATGGAAGTTCGGTGAGAAGTCAGACCCACTCTCCATGTACCTCGCGGATATCTTCACTGTGCCGGCAAACATCTCTGGCTGCCCTTCGATGTCCTTGCCTAGCGGCGAGGTAGATGGCTTGCCGCTCGGAGCGCTACTCACCGCGGACTTGGGCAATGAGACTGCGCTCTTTGAAGCGGGAAAATCTTTTCAGGGTTAAGATATATACATGCCTCCAAGGAAAGAAGAACCGAAGAAGGACCATTTCGTCGAGTGGGGATTCGTCCTCCTCGTCATCGGCATCCTCATCCTCCTCTGGTCATACATCCTGCGCTCCTTCTATGTCGTGAGCTTGTGGAATGCCATTGTCTACTGGTTCCTCCACTTTATATGGCCAATACTCGTGGTGCTCTCTATCATCCTTGCTGTACTCGCGATACTAGGCACTATTTACAACATCCGTCGATTGAACGCCATCCTGGAGGAGGAGAAGAAGATATACGGTCCACTCCCTGACGAGGAGCCGCTGCCTGCCGAGCCTGTAGTAGAGAAGAACGACAAATGGGAGCGGGTCATGGCTCATGCCAACTCCGCCAATGCCTCTGATTGGCGACAAGCTATCATCGAGGCTGATGTCATGCTTGGCGAGATATTGCGCACTGAGGGATACCACGGCGACTCTGTCGGAGAGATGCTCCGAGGGGTGGATCGTATCGAACTCCTCTCCCTAGACGCTGCTTGGGAGGCGCACAAAGTGCGCAATGAGATAGCCCATGCTGGCGGCGATTATGAATTGAACGAACGCAACACAAGGCGCGTCATCCTCCTCTACGAAAGCGTATTCAAGGAACTGAAGGTTATCTAGTCTATCCACCTATATCATTGTTGCGGGTGCCCGATTTGCACGGACGCCTACAGGTTATGAGCCTGTCGAGGTACTGCTCCTCCAACCCGCTAAGACAGGTATTATAACGTACAGGACTGACAAAATCAACGAAAAATAGTATAGTGTTTCCCATCGTCGGGGTAGCTCAGTCGGTAGAGCACAGGACTCATAAGCCTGGGGTCGTGGGTTCGATCCCCACCTCCGACACCTGCCCCGATGGGGGAAAATAATGCGGCTGTAGCTCAACGGTAGAGCACTCCCCTGTCACGGGAGAGGCCGTGGGGTCAGCACCCATCAGCCGCGCAGAAATAGTTAAATACAAAAGAAATCGCAAAAAATGTCGAGCCTCAGACTCGGCATTTTTTGCTAAAATAGCAGCACTGTGAAGCACCTTAAGTTCTTTTGGGCTCCTTTCCTTACATTAGTCCTTATAGCCAACCCGCTCTTTGCCGTCGCAGAGACTCAGGTCTTATCTATAGATACAGCAGAGCTTACCGAGGCTACGACTACTCCAGATACACAGGAGATAATAGTGAAGTATAAGGACTCAGACGACATACAAATCGTCGAGGCGGAGAGTCCTGCACAAGTAGACGAGACTATACAAAGCATTGAGTCTAACCCCAGTGTGGACTACGCTGAGCCCAACTTCAGCCGAGATATCTTCGCCATAGACTCAAACGATACTCACCGTGCTCTCGAGTGGGGCCTAGACAACACTGGTCAGACCATCCTTGGCACAGCCGGCACCTTAGATGCTGACATAGACGCGCCCGAGGCCTGGGCTATGTCTGAGGGCACTAGCACTCTCGTCGCCGTCATAGATATCGGAGTCGACTACAGACATCCCGATATAGCCAATAAGATGTGGGATGGCAGCTCGTGCGTGGATGACTCTGGCGCCACAATAAGCGGGGGTTGTCTGCATGGATATGACTTCACTAATGGAGACAATGACCCTTTGCCGCCTCAGACTAGCGGAGGAGTGAACTTCCATGGCACGCACGTAGCGGGCATCATCGCGGCAGAGAAGGGCAATGGTCTTGGTATTACTGGCGTTGCGCCAAATGCGAGGATAATGGCCATCCGCTTTGCCCTTGATGTGGCGAGCGAGGTCAGGGCTATCAACTTCGCCAAGGCGAATGGAGCTAAGATTATTAACGCTTCGTATGGAGGCAACGAGTTTTCGCAGGCAGAGTACGATGCTATAAAGAGCTTCACCGATGGGGGAGGAATCTTCGTCGCTGCGGCAGGCAACAGTGCTGCGAACAACGATGGAGGCACCCACACTTATCCTGCAGATTACGATATTGCTAATATCGTCACAGTAGCTGCTATTAACAACCGCGACGGGCTCACATCCTTCTCTAACTACGGAGCTAGTTCAGTCGATGTCGGCGCTCCTGGTGAATCTATTTTGAGTCTCTATCCCGACTACAGCGTGCCATCGTCTCCTTCATACATATATGCTTATGCTGACGGCACCTCAATGGCCGCTCCTATGACGGCTGGAGCAGTGGCTCTCCTGTGGGGAGCATCTCCCACACTTAGCTCTGCGCAAGTAGTGAGCCTCATTACGAGTACGGGAGACTCTTTGCCCGCTCTCGCAGGCAAGACCACGAGCGGCAAGCGTATCAACGTCTACAATGCATTGCACTCTGTCCTCGCCACTTCCACAGCCGTGCTCTCTGGCTTGCCGAGCGCTACCTCGACCGAGGGCATACCAAGCCTTAGCGTGACAGTCGGCGGGGACGGCATAGCTTACTATGCGTATAAACTCGATGGCAGTGCTTGGAGCGCGACGACTACTGTGGCCACTCCTATCACCGCTACGTCTCTCACGAACGGTATGCACAGCCTCTCTGTCATTGGTGGATCGGCTTACGGCGTTTGGCAAAGTGAGGCCTCGTCGACGGACTATACATGGAATGTGGTCGACACTACTGCGCCAGACGTGACTGGCCTTGCGGATGATGCTAATGGCACACAGTCTAAGTCTTGGAGCTGGGGCTCGTTAGACCCGACGGCCATCTTCCGCTTTGAGGTGTCTACATCCTCAGTACCGCTTGCTCTAGCCAGCACGACATATGCGACGACGACAAGTGCAAATGTAAGCAGTCCTCTTGGCGCCGTCTATATACATGTGCAGGCAAAGGACAACAACGGCAACGAGAGCGCGGTGCGGACCTTCTCCGCGCTTCTCGCCGAGCCTGTAGCGCCAGTCGCGCCTGCTCCTAGCGGTGGTGGAGGGGGAGGCGGCGGCGGCGGGGGTGGTGGAGGAGGTTCGAGTTCCGGTTCATCCTCTCCTACCGTGACCCAGGCTCTCTCAGGAGACGAGAATAGTGATGGCAAGGTAGACTTGCTCGACTTCAACAGCCTTATGATCCATTGGTCCTCGCGTGCGAATCCGATACTCGACTTTAATAGCTTAATGGTACACTGGTCACTCCAAGGATAACTAACAGATATATGAAAAAAGCTTTACTAGCCCTCTCGTTATCGCTCGCTCTGCCCATGCTTGCTTCGGCGAGTACGGCCTACTTCACTCCGGCTACGGTCACGGTGAAGCCTGGACAGAGCGTCACCCTGAGCATCATCGTCGACCCACAAGGTGCTCAAGTCTATACTGCTAAGATCGCTGTATCTTACCCGAGTGACTTGGTGAGCGTGACATCATTTAGCCCCGCCTCTGGTTGGCTCTCGCTTAACCAGCCTGGATACGATGTCGTAGACAACGCAGCCGGCTCTCTCATAAAGACTGCTGGATATGCAGGAGGCTTTAGCGGCGTTAAGATATTTGGCACCATCACTCTCACTGCCAAAGCTTCGGGCTCTGCCACGGTCTCTATTACCGGAACCACGCAAGTGCTTGGCGCTAATAATGAGAACTCCTTCTCCTCTGGCGGACGAGCGATAGTAGTTGTCTCGACTCCGACACCAGCTACAACGGTTGTGAATCCGGCTCGACCTCTGCTCAAGAAGCCTTCCGCACCAGTAGCGAAGACTGCTTCGACTACCGCAGCCTCGTCTACAGCGAGTACCACGGCTACACCAGAGGCGAGTAGTCCCGTACCCGAGCTCGCTTCAGCTGTATCTACTGGTAGCAAGAACATGACCTTGGTTCTGGGGTTTGTAGCTGTGGCAGCTGCTTTCTTGGCGGGGATATTTATTGGCCGCCTCAAGACTGTATAATAAACACATGAATATAAAACGCGATTTATCGATACTAGCTGTAGTAGTGCTCGTGGCTATATGCGGAGGAGTCCTATACATGCGACCCGCTCTGCATCCTATTGTTACGCCGGGACCGACTGGCACAGGACAGACCCAGGTGTTGCCTTTGGACGGTACGGTAGTGCTCCACCTTGGAGAGACAGCGTCATTTAGAAATCTTACCCTCACGCCAACTCAGTTGGTCGAAGATAGCCGATGCCCACAAGACGTGCAATGCATCCAGGCCGGGACGGTAAGGGTGAAGGTAGATGTATCTTCGGGTCTTGGCAACGCCGCTTCGATATTGAAACTGGGCGAAGTCTTCACTACAGAGAGCGAGAGGATAACGCTCACAGAAGTGTCTCCATCCAAGCTGTCTTCTGTCACTATCGCTCCTGCGGATTACCAATTCACTTTCCTCGTAGAGTCGCAGGCTAGCCACATAGACAACGGCAGCACTTCAGGCAAGTGCTATGTCGGCGGATGCTCAAGCCAGATTTGCTCTGACGAGCCTAATGCCGTATCAACCTGCGAGTACACGGCGGCTTATGCCTGCTACAAGACAGCCAAGTGCGAGAGACAGTCTACCGGCAAATGCGGATGGACTCCATCGACCGCACTCAATATGTGCCTCAAGAACCCTCCCTCGCTCTAGAAAGGAAGCCAGAAAGCATACGTTTATAGACTCGTGCCTGGAGACTCGTTCATACACGCAGATATATTCTTCTTCGTGGCGACCATCGCTGTCGCAGTCTTCGTCGCGGTGTCTATCGTCGTGGCAGTTTATCTAGTGCGTGCGCTTAGGGCCATAGAAGAGAGGACCGAGGATATGAAGGAGAGCTTCCTATACAACTTATTATTCAAGACTCGCAATAAATATAAAGTCGATGCCAAAGATAAATAAAGAGAAGGCTCTTATCATCGGCATGGCCGTGGCAGAGATAATCGCCTTGGCCACCGAGCTAAAAAGAGAATGGAATACAGCAAGCACATCGAGCTCCAGAAGAAGCTCGCCAAGGAAGTCCGCATCGAGCCGCTCAAGGGCGAGGTAAGGCTCGTGGCCGGAGTTGACGTCTCGATGGAGCGCTTTGGCAATACTCTCTATGCGGGCATTATAGTGCTGTCTTACCCAGAGCTTCGGGTAGTTGAGGAGGTAGTGGCCAAGTCGGAGACCGACTTCCCTTATATACCTGGGCTCTTGTCCTTCCGCGAGATACCAGCGCTCTTAGAATGCGTGAAGAAACTTTCATATAAGCCCGACGTCTACATAGTGGATGGACAGGGCATAGCTCACCCGAGGCGGCTTGGCATCGCCACGCATCTCGGCCTCATACTGGGCACGCCCACCATCGGTTGTGCCAAGAGCGTGCTTTACGGCAGACGCTCGGGCGACAATCTTGTAGACCCCAAGACTGGAGAAGTGATAGGTCGAGTCCTCTCGACAAAGAAGGGCTCGAACCCGCTCATCGTCTCTCCCGGGCATCTCATCACTCTAGAGGAGTCGGTCGAGATAGTCCGCTCTGCTCTCAAGGGATACAAGTTGCCCGAGCCTACCCGCCGAGCGCATCTCCTGGTGAACGCCTTTCGAAAGGGTATTATCAAAAATTAAACACCATGGCAGTAGAAATACAAAACAATCCTAGCGGCGGAGACAACGGCGGCAGCGCAATGACAGCGCTCGTAGCTATCCTCGTCATCGTAGTCATCGGACTCGCTATCTGGTTTGGCTTCCGGCACACCGGCTCATCCGGCGGCACCAATGTGAACGTCTCACTACCGACGACATCCGGCGGCACAGGCGGAGTCACAGGAGGCGCAGGATACTAAATTCTGTTTGGCTCAGTTTTGCAAAACGGCTCTAAATTAGCTAAGATTAGAGCCGTTTTCGCATTGCCAAGATAGCTCAGCCCCGACGAGCGAAGCTGTCGGGGAGCCGACCTTGCGTCGGCTTTGGTAGAGTTAGATAGTATTGCCAAGATAGCTCAGCCCCGACGAGCGAAGCTGTCGGGGAGCCGACCTTGCGTCGGCTTTGGTAGAGTTAGATAGTATTGCCAAGATAGCTCAGTTGGTAGAGCACATCCATGGTAAGGATGAGGTCCCCGGTTCGATCCCGGGTCTTGGCTCCAGGTCTGCTATACTCAGGTTATGTCACGAGAAGGCGCTCCAACCCAAGAGCAAGTAAGAGAGGCTTACATCATAGATGAACTTAGAAATACCACTCCAGAAAAGTTAATGAATATGATGCAGGCCACTTCGGCCGAAGAGATGCGGAAAAATGCTCAAGATCCTGAACAAATCAAAGAATATCTAGCTTGGGATGATGAATGGAGGAGCTTGGTTCAGGCTCTAGAGGGTGAAGAAGGCGAAAGGCAGATTTTAAATACAGAACTTAAAAGAGCTGACCTATATATCGCGGCCGACCTAACTGCTTTAGCCAGAGAGACGCTTGAGAGCGCTAGGGACATTGCATGGGCGATGGGATTCGAGAATGTTTCTGAGGACATTGAAGGTAGACTTGAGACACTCGAGTAGTGTTTGCATATAGCAAGATAATGCATATCATTATCTGGCAAGCCACCCTAGCTCAGTTGGTAGAGCACCGCTTTCGTAAAGCGGGGGTCCGCAGTTCGATTCTGCGGGGTGGCTCATGGCGGAGAAGGAAGCTATACAAGCAAAGATAGATGCTATAGAGGCCGAGATGGCCTCGGCAGACTTTTGGAGTGACAAGAACGCCGCTCAAGCGAAGATTAAAGAACTTCAAGATTTGAAAAATGATTTGGAGGGCGTCGGCAAGTATGACAAGGGAGATGCCATTATGAATATCTTTACTGGTGCAGGAGGGGACGACGCCGCAGATTGGTCGAAGATGCTCTTAGCCATGTATGAGAAGTACGCTGCTAAAAAAGGCTGGGCGATAAAGACTCTTGGTGAGAATCAGCTCGAAATCAGCGGCAAGAATGTCTACGGCACCCTAAAGAACGAGTCAGGCGTACACCGTCTTGTGCGCATATCACCCTTCGGAGCTAAGGGCATACGACAGACCTCCTTTAGCATGGTCGAGGTGGTGCCCAAGTTCGACAGGCCTGATGAGCTCGCTATACCGCCAGACGATATCCGCGTTGAGCTCTCCCGCTCTAGCGGCCCGGGCGGGCAAAATGTGAACAAGCGCGAGACAGCCGTACGCGTGGTGCACATACCAACCAACCTCGCTGTGCATGTGGAGACCGAGCGCTCTCAAGCGCAGAACAAGGAGAAGGCTCTTGCCATGCTCAGCGCCAAACTTTACAAACTTCAGGATGATGAAAGGAAGGCCAAGGAGAGCGGCATGTATGTATCAAAGACGACGCAGAACGAGTGGGGGAGCCAAATACGCTCGTACGTGCTACATCCATATAAGATGGTTAAGGATCATCGCACCGATGTCGAGAGCTCTCAGCCGGACAAGGTGTTGAACGGCGACTTGGACGAATTCATAGAGGCTGAAAGGGCTCTCTAAATATGTTAAAATAGCGGGTACGTATGATTTTCTTTGATCGTGTTTCAAAGGTCTATCCGGACGACTCTGTCGCTCTCTCGGACATCACCATCACCATAGAGCCCAAAGAATTCGTCTCCATAGTCGGCCCATCAGGCGCAGGCAAGACCACTTTGCTCAAGATGCTCCTCGCAGAGGAGTACCCGACCGAGGGAGAGGTCTTCTACGAGTCAAAGAACGTGCACGACTTGAGCAAGAAGGATTTAAATGAATTGAGAAGGAAGATTGGCATGGTTTTCCAGGACTTCCGTCTCATACCGGGGAAGACCGTATACGAGAACATCGCCTTTACCATGGAGGCAGCTGGGAGGAGCGACGCAGAGATAGAGCAGGATGTGCCGCACGTCTTAGAGCTTGTCGACTTGGCGTCGAAGGTCTGGAACTTCCCCCACGAGCTCTCTGGCGGTGAGAAGCAGCGCGTAGCTATAGCCCGCGCGCTAGTGAACCAGCCCGATGTCCTCGTGGCCGACGAGCCGACAGGGAACCTCGACCCGGTGAACACTTACGACATCGTCCAAATACTCAAGAAGATTAACGACTTCGGCACGACCGTCATCCTCACCACGCACAACAAGGGCATTATCGACTCCCTAGGCAAGCGCGTTATTGCTATGGATAAGGGCAAGGTCGTGCGCGATGACAAGGAGGGCAAATACTTCATCTAAGATATAATACAAAGATAAACTCATGTTCTGGACCAATTTCAAACGCATAGCCCGCACCGGATTCATGAACTTCTGGCGCAACGGCACTGTCTCTCTCGCCTCTGTCTTCATGATGACGGTGACCTTGCTCGTCATAGGCTTTATCCTTTTTGGCTCGGCAGTGCTCAACACCTCGCTCAACACCTTGCGCGACAAGGTCGACATCACGGTGACTTTCGTACCTACCGCGGCGGAGACTGATATATTGTCGATGAAGCACTCTCTCGAGACTCTCTCTGAGGTGTCTCTTGTCACTTACACCTCGCGCGAGGATGCTCTCACAGCCTTCACCGCTAGACATCAGAACGATCAGTCTATACTCACCGCTCTCGCGGAACTCAATGGCAATCCTCTTGGGGCCGAGCTCGACGTGAAGGCCAAGGACCCGTCTCAGTATCAGAGCATCGCGGACTTCCTCCAGAGTCAGAGCACTCTCTCAACCTCAGGAGTTTCCATCGTCGACCATGTGAACTTCTACCAGAACAAGGTTGCTATAGATCGCCTGTCCTCTATCATCCGTGCCGCAGACAAGCTCGGTCTCGCCATCGCCATCGCCTTCATCATCCTTTCGATACTCATTGCCTTCAACACTATCCGCCTCACTATATACATTGCTAGAGAGGAGATATCGGTCATGCGTCTCGTCGGCGCTTCGACAGCATACATACAGGGACCATTTGTCACTGTTGGCATCATGTACGGACTCCTGGCGACTCTGGCGTCCCTCATCCTCTTCCTGCCTATCACATACTGGATAGGGAAGGTCACAGCAAACTTCTTCATCGGGTTGAACCTCTTCAGCTACTACCTACACAACTTCCCTCAGGTCTTCCTAGTCCTCCTTGGTTCAGGCGCCTTCATCGGAGCGGTGTCCTCACTGTGGGCAATACGCAGATACCTCAAGGTTTAGGGCCGTATTTTAGGCCTGCTAAACTACTCGAATCTTCTCCTTGACAAATGAGCTTTTTGGGTGTATAGTTAAAGGGTCAGCTCGAGAGAGCTTTCCCCGTTACGTGTCTCTCCCAGGACACAAGGCACTCTGCCAGAACGGGCACGAATCTTCCAGGAGGAAGCATGGGAACGTACATTCACAACCTCGCGATGTCCCTTATCGGTCAGCTTGGCCTCGAGCCTGAGGTCAATCACGGTGATAAGTTCATCCGCGTCGAGCATTTCTACGAGATCTATGCCGAGAAATTGGAACCGGCTCTCGAGGGAATGAGCCCGCAGACCCTGGGTAAGATCAGTGGCTGCGGTCTGGGTCGGTGGGACAAGGGTGGCACAAAGCTGCTCGAGATTTCAGATTTCGAGGGCTACTTGTCAGGCGGAGCAGATGGGAAGGCTATCCTGGTGCATTTAGCTTGCATGACGGTCCTCGCAGAAGTGGCCAACATCTTCCGAGAGTGGCACCCAGATTTATTTCCTGCGTCGGAGTACCAGACTCCGGAGGAAGTGCCAGATCGTGTGATGCATCGAAGTGGTTCTGTGGGATAAGCGAGGAGACACACTTAACAAGTCTCGGCCGACGGAGCAATCCGCCGGCCTTTTTTGTAAAATTTATTGAGACTAGGCCTTAATTTTTGAGAAGAGCCAAGAGCCTATGGCGAGGAAGATGAGAGAGACTACGATGAGCACGCTCCAGTCAGTGGCATAGGAGAAGTGATGCGTGTTCACGAGGAGTCCGCGCAAGCCGTCGACGGCGTAGGTCATCGGATTCACATGCACTATATAACCGAGCACTTTCGGCAACCCTTCAACAGGGAACATGGAGCCAGAAAGGAAGAACATCGGCGTGACGATGAACTGCATGACTATAGGGAAGCCTTGCATGTCGTCTAGCACAGACGCGATGCCTGTACCTAGCGAGGTGAAGAGGATGGCCATGATGAATATGAATACCACTGCCAAGATAAGGTGCGACGTCTCAGGCCGGAAGCCGAAGATCATGGCCAAAATGATGACGAGGAGTCCTTGGACAGTAGCTACCGTAGCGCCGCCGAGAGTACGGCCGAGCATGATGTTCAAACGCGAGACCGGCGCGACAAGCGTCTCCTTAAGGAAGCCAAACTGCTTGTCCCAGATGACTTCAATACCTCCGAAGATGGAGGTGAAGAGGATGGTCATGGCGACAACGCCAGGGGAGAGGAACTGGAGATAGTTGCCCTGTCCGGCTTGTTTGAATATCGATCCGAAGCCATATCCGAGAGCGAGGAGGTAGAAGAGAGGCTGGCCCAAGGCGCCCACTATTCTAGAGCGGCTCCTTAGGAACTTCTTCACCTGTCTCTGCCAGAGTATGTATATAGTGTTCATGCTATTTTTGATTACTCACAAGTTCGTAATTGTTAGTGTAGTGAGTTTACGAACTACCTTTTACCGCCGCCCCACATCTTGGCCATGTCGCGCATCTGTCCCTCGCCGCCCTCCTCGCGCACGCTGTGGCCAGTGAGCTTGAGGAAAGCCTCTTCGAGCGAGTTAGTATCAGTCTGCTTCTTAAGCTCTTCGAACGAGCCCTCGGCCACGATAGTGCCATGGTCGATGATGGCTATCCTCTGCGCCATTTGCTCGGCCTCGTTCATGTAGTGAGTGGTGAGGAAGACGGTGATACCCTCCTTCTTGTTCAGGTCTTTGATATAAGTCCAAAGAAGATTCCTGGTCTGGGGGTCAAGGCCAAGCGTAGGCTCGTCGAGGAACAGTACCTTAGGATGATGCAAGAGTCCGCGCGCTATCTCGAGACGGCGCTTCATCCCGCCGGAGAAGTCCTTCACCAGGTCGCCTCTGCGGTCGTAGAGCTCAACGAGCTTCATAAGCTCTTCTATGCGAGGACGGTAGAGCTCCTTCTTTAAGCCATAGAGCACAGCGTGTATCTCCATATTCTCGTATGCGGTGAGGTCGCTGTCGAGGGATGGATCTTGGAAGACGATACCAAAAGACTTGCGTACCTCATCTGGATTCTCTCTAGGGTCGAAGCCGTTCAGCATGACGGAGCCACCAGTAGGGTCGAGGAGAGTAGTAAGCATCTTGATGGTCGTGGTCTTGCCAGCCCCGTTTGGGCCAAGGAAGGCGAATATCTGCCCCTGAGGCACGTTGAAGGACACATGTTTTACCACCTCACGGTCACCGAAGGTCTTGGACAGTTGTTTGGCTTCTATCATAGGGACAAGTTATAATACGCTGTATTAACAGGTGTCTTACAGGCAACAACTTAACATTTAATACATGAATAACAAAGTAGTAGCTCTTATTGCGATAGCTGTGGTCATAGTTGTCGGTTGGCTCGTCTATAGGCACAACGGCTCAAGTGTGAATTTGGACAGCGGACTGACTCTGCCTTATGGCTCGACAGACAACGGCTCTCCGGCTGCTTCAGCGCCGGCTGACAACACTCCCGTCTCGACTACTCCAGCTGCGGGAACGGTCAAGGAGTTCACAGTGAACGGAGGAGGCTACTACTTCGCTCCTAAAACTATTACGGTAAATAAGGGGGATACTGTGAAGATTAACTTTGTGAACGCCGGAGGCATGCACGACTGGGTCTTAGATGCATTCAATGCTAAAACGCCGGTGATCCAGAGTGGACAAACGGCGTCGGTGACCTTCGTAGCAGATAAGACAGGGACCTTCGAGTACTACTGCTCAGTAGGGAACCACAGGCAGATGGGCATGGTGGGGACTCTCACTGTTAACTAGGATAAACAAAAACCCCGCCGAGTGGCGGGGTTTTTGTTATCTGATGGGGTTCTCTCCTCTGATGAGGCGGACGAGTATCATGATAATCGCCACGACGAGGAGGATGTGGATGAATCCGCCAAGCGTGAACGAGGTCACGAGGCCCAAGAGCCAGAGGATAAGAAGTATGACTGCTATGGTAACAAGCATGTTCTATTGTGTTAACGCGCACTTGCTATAAGACACACACGAGTAGACGAGCTATGGCCGCGGGCCCTTACAAAGTCTTGGCGTATTCTCGTATCTCGGCGGCACCGTACTTCTTGAACACATCCTTCACCGCGGCTGGGTTCAATGACTTGGCCGTAAGCAGTATGCCGCCGCGTCTGACCTTCTCCTCATAAACTCTGGCCTCGACGTCAGGCACTCCAAGCCCCGCCAAAGCTCCTACAAGCCCGCCAGCAGCGAGACCTGTCATGGCTCCGGCAGCTGTAGTAGCGGCGACGCCAGTGAGCCCTAAGGCCGCGGCGATAGGTCCAGCCACGAAGAGCGAACCAAAGCCGGGCAGTAGGCCATTGGCTACAGCAAGACCGGCTATGGCGCCCAAGACTGCTCCGGTCGTGGCTCCGCTCGCGGCCCCTTCGCCAGCTTGGTTGCCAACCTCGACAGTTTCGCCGCCTTCCTCGGCTGTGTATATATAAGATATGTCGGTGTCAGCAATACCAAGAGCGCGGAGCTCGCTTATGGCTGCGTCAGCGTCTGCGCGCTTTTCAAATATGCCTATTGTTGTAGTGTCCATAGCCACGAAGACGTCGCGGCGCGGCTAACATTACTGGAAAATTACTTGTGAATTTATCCCAGGACCTTGTGCGCCAAACCCATCTGCACTGCTTCGTCAGCAGTGAGTATGGTATTTTTGCGCATCATCTCGAGCACTCGCTCAGGGGTGTAGCGTCCGTTAGTTGCATCAGAGACGACACAGGCATACTGGTAGTCCTTGAGGTTGTCCTCCTTCAACATGGCCTCCATGTCCTCTACGGTGAAGCGTTTCTCTGTGCCGAAGGTGCGTCCAGCCATGTGGAAGAGGAGAGTAGTGTTCTGCGTGATGTAGCGCCTTTGCCCAGCGAGGAAGACGATAATGCCCGATGAGTCTACATCGCCGGAGCCTATAGTCACGAGGTTTGGCTTGAGCCACGTGCGCATAGCATCGTAGAAGCTCATGCCTATGCCCGAGGCTCCTCCAAAGGAGTTCACCATGAGGTGTATCTCATCTTTGGGGCTCTCTATGAGCATGCGCTTGACCTCGTTCATGACGCTGTCGAGGTTCTGATAATTGACGCCGCCGAGCCAAGAAATAGTCCGCTCTGGTCGAGCGGAGAAGGGGGCTGCTTTGCTTCGGCTTCTGGTCTGGTTAGTAATGGTCGCGCTTGTTGTATTTATTGTATTTTTTGAATCCACTTTTTTGTATTAAATTTTCTTAACCCACATCCTATATATTTACTACACAACATGCAAGCTCATCAGTAAAGAGTTGTGTGGATAACTATTGGATATGCAAAAACTCCCGGAGACGGGAGTTTTTGCTAGGATGCGCTCTCGATCATTACATGTTGTTGCTGCCACCCTGATTGCCGCCCTGGTTGTTGCCGCGTGCCTGGCCGCCCTTGCGTCCAGCCTCACGTGCTTCCTCAGAGTCGAACTCATGAGCGGTACCCTTCTCGTGAGCGGCCTTGCCACCCTTCGAAGCGATCTCGCGCTGCTTGTCCTCGTCCATGCCAGCGAATCCGCGTCCGCTGTTGCTGTTGTTGTCTGCCATGTTAGTGAAATTAAAATCTAATTGCTGTTAATCTCGACCCTGCACGGAAAGACGACGAGCTATAATCGACCTTACATTTTCTTATGGTGTAATTAACTTACAGAGATTTTATATCTGAAACTAATTCTGGGAATTCTTTTTGATTGAAATGTCCTTTGTCTTTGAAAGTTCTCACAACTGCGTTTGGTATGGCTTTTGCATATTTAGCAATGTCTTTGAACGGCACCTGTTTGTCATCCTTGCTGTGATATAGGAATATCTTCCCGCCTTGTTCTTCCAGCAGCTTCAAACTTGGCGGGAGATTGAAATCAACTAGCTCATAATCCGCATCCTCTTCATCAAACGGTGCGGCAATTAGGAAAGTGCCATGTATGCGCTTGGCGAGCTTGTTCTCCGATAGATACTTGGCCAAGAATATACCGCCAAGTGAGTGTCCAACCAAGATAATCTCTTGGTCTAGAAGCGGCAGAAGCTTTTCGAACCAGATCCTCCACTCTTCATATCTGGCATTGAACTTGTTCGGCATCTCTGGACGGATGACCTTGTACTCGTCACCAAGGCTAGATTCTAAAGAGTCTTTCCAACCCTGCTTCATAAAGTACTCTAAGCTGTCTACGACAAACTCTTTGAGCGAAGCTATGTATGCCTCGTAGGTGCCATAGTTGTCTCCTCCGTGTATGACTACGACCTGCTTCTTCATCACCTCAGATAAAGGTATAAACCGGAGGCTATTATGATTTGAATGATAATCGCGACAAAAAGCTTTGAGGAGCTCTTAATGGAAGGGCCGTATAGATACGCCGCTAACGATATGGCATATAGGACTATTGCGAATCCTAAAACGATGAGCAAATTTGGCCCTTCGGGGTCGTTAAAGAGCGCGAGCATTACTCTAGAGCATACGATAGCTGTTATGCCTAGGATTAGTAATGAAGTCTTATTTGAATGCAGATGCATGCTAGCTAGCTTTATGGAACTTCTTGCCTATGTAGTATGGCCAGATGATGATGGCGAGCACTCCTCTCCAGAAGGTGAGTCGAAGATATCCGATAGTGAATAGCCATCCAATAGTCCACAGTGGCCCTAAGCCGTTTCCAGTAACAATAACATTATGAAATTTATCTATGTTTTGCATGTGTAGATTATAGCACTGACAATGAGAGGTTAAACAGTGATAAGTAGGAACAGAACGAGGAGAAGAATGCCTGGAACCATTTATCTGTGCACAAAATTATTGCGTAATATTGCTCTGATAAATGATAGAATGTTGTCATAAGTACCATTATTAAATTAACTACCAACATATTTGTATTGGACAAAAGACAATATAAAAACTTTGGCCAATATATTTATGAATAAAGTAAAATCGGCAGCATCGGCGCTTGTCATTATCAGCATGTTCATGGGAAGTGCTCTCCCCGCATTTGCCCAGCTCGGCGGTGTCACCTCTCCGCCTGTTGAAGCGCCCTCTGCTCCCGTACCCGAGCCTGCACCAGCACCTGTAGTAGAACCGTCAGCGCCACCTGCTCCCGAAGTCGAAGGTGTGGAACCAGAAGTGCAGACAACTGTTGAAACAGGCACTCAAACAGTTACGGAAACTGTCACGCAAATAGTTGCCGCAGATACTACCGCGCCGGTCATTTCCGGAGTTGCCGATCTTTCGCTTGGCTTGAGCGAAGCCACGATCGTCTGGACTACGGACGAACTCGCTACTTCTCGTCTTGAGTACGGAACAACGGAGAGTTACGGATCACAAGCCACTCTCGATGATACAGCCCTCTTGGCGCACACCGCGATCATTCTTGGCCTTGCACCGAATACGACATACTACTACTGTATTCATGCGACAGACCTTTCTCACAACACCAGGAATTCATGCGGGCATTCTTTCAGGACATCGGCAGCTCAAATCATTGAAGACACCACACCGCCGGATGTGACACTCATAACGGTTGCGCCAATCACGACGACTGGAGCAACGATCAATTTCACCACGGACCAAATTGGCAATACCCGAGTTGAATACGGCACGACGGCTGGCTATGGAGAAACGACAGCTCTCAATACAACTTTCGCAATCAATCACAGCGTCACCCTTTCCAACCTTACATCAAACACTCTCTATCACTACCGCATAATCACGAGTGACGAAATCGGCAATGAGACCATCACCTCAGACGAGACATTTACCACTGATAGCTTGGTGGACGTTAATGCCGGCGCCACCGTTCCTGAATCGTTAAATGCTGGTGCAGGAGATACAGGAATCAGCGCATCGGTAGTTATTTCCGCTGTCGATGCGGTTTCTCTGTCTACTGGAAGCGCCACGATCACCTGGCACACCAATCTTCCTTCGGATTCTCAGATCGAATATGGCGACAGTGAGAATTTCGGATCATTAAGCATTTTAAGTACTGCTCTTACCACTTCTCATTCAGTCACCTTGAACGGCTTGGCTCAAAACACCAACTACATCTTCCGAGTCAAATCAAAACCGCTTGGAGCATCGGTTGCTACTGTGTCTCAAAACTATGAGTTCGATACGCTCAATCATTCCATCCCAGTCGTGGCACCAGCAAACATCATTTCGGTTTCTTCGGGATCGGTAACAAATACTGGAGCGACTATAAATTGGACGACAGACAAGGGAGCAACATCGCAAGTGGAGTACGGCACTGATACCGCCTACGAATTTTCGAGTACGAATACCGAAACTCTTCTCACTTCTCACTCAGTTGCTTTGAGTAGTCTCAATTCAGGCACAGCGTATCACTATCGAGTGAAATCTGTTGATGAAGCGGGAAACATTACTTTTTCCGAGGACTATACCTTCATCACTACAGGCACCTCTTCCAATGTTTCAACACCTCCTGCACCAATCATTACGAGTGAAGGAGAAACTCCGATTGTTGATGTAGCAGGCGTTGACGGACAGGTGGTTTTTGAGATTAATGAGGGCAATCCGGCTATCAATGAAGATGTTGTCATCGAACGAGACGAGGTTGTCATCTACGAAGGCAACAGCGAGACATTCACTGACACCAACCAGACAAATGGAGTGACTCATAATTACACTGTCTTTGCCCGTAGCTCTGGTGGAGGTTCATCAAGACCGGTTAACATCTCCATTGCTCCGGTTGCAGGAGTGCGACAGGTGAAATTTAATGAAAGCGGCACGCTCTCCTCATCCACTCCAGCCTTCCATTTCGTCAAACAATGGCAGAAGGGCGACACGGATATCGAGATAGAGCATTTGCAGGAGATACTCGTAGCGGACAAGGACTCATACCCTGAAAAATATGTTACTGGATATTTCGGTCCGCTCACCGAAGCCGCTCTCAAGCGTTTCCAGGCAAAGCATGGTCTCCCTCAAACAGGTGCGGTTAATGCTGCGACCCAAGAAAAACTCAATACGGTTTCCCATTCAGAAACTAAGCTCGATATCTCACATGATTACGTCGTCTTTGCCACCGACCTAAAGCGTGGCGATCAGGGAGAATCCGTTAAAGATATCCAGCAGTACCTCATCTACGAGGGCAGTTATCAGGAAGCGATAATCTCAGGTTACTTTGGCAACTTCACTCATAATGCGGTGAAAATATTCCAAACAAAATACAATATTAATCCGGTATCGGGAATCGTTGGCCCAAAGACTCGTCACAAGATGCAGCAGTTGGTGGGGTTATAGTCAAACCCTCCGTTTCGAAGAGGGTTCGGTCACAAATTATTGTTAATGAGATTCAGTTTCTTTTCACGTCGCCAGCCCTTCAATTCCAACTCTCTTTGCTTCGCTTCTTTCAGAGTTTGGAATATCTCTTTGTATCTTAACTCAACTGGTCTGCGGATCTTCGTATAATATGCTCCCCACTTGGAGTCATTGTGTTGATGTAACCTCCTTTCAAGATTATTTGTACACCCTACATATAAGGACTTATCTGCGCATTCGAGAATATAGACGAAGAATGACACATTCAAATAATACCACTTCGCTCTACTGAGCTCAGTGCCTTCGTCGACCTTGTGAAATACGGTCGAAGACCCTGAGGAGCACAAGCGACGAAGGGCTGCCGATCAGGGACTCGAACCCCAATTAACCGCTCCAGAGGCGGTCGTCCTACCATTAGACGAATCGGCAATACAGGCCAAGAATAGCTCAAAAGCGAGCTATTTTCAATCTTGATATACTTACTGCTATGAAAACCATAGCCCCAGAGGCACTTGAGTATTTGAAGACACAGAGAGTGGGGACGCTCGCTGTGGAGATGCTCGATGGGTCGCCGCATGCGGCGACGGTGCACTTTGCCCATACTGAGGAGCCCTTAGCCTTCTATATACAGACGGGTACAGATTGTCGCAAGAGTGAAGCGCTTTTGAAGAACGGCTCTACCCGAGCAAGTTTCGTCGTTGGCTCAGACGAGAGCAACATGAAGACTCTCCAGCTCGATGGCGTAGCCAAGGTCGCGAATGAAGGGGAGGAGGACCACTTCATGGAGATCTACTTGGGCAAGTTCCCTTCGAAGGAAGGCAAGGTCAAGGACCCCGAGGCTTTATTTATAATATTTACCCCTACCTGGTGGCGCTTCACTGACTGGAAGACAGCCGAAGGCAAGAAGATCTGGATTTCAGAATAGCTTCAACACAACGTCGTACTTGTTATGCCAAGAAAGTACAGTAAAAAGTCACAGCAGAAGGTGGAGAAGGTCATGCACGAGTATAAGGAAGGGAAACTTAAGAGTGGACGAAGCGGCAAGAAGGTTAAGAGCCGCAAGCAAGCTATAGCCATAGGGCTCTCAGAGGCTCGTCGTGCTGGAGCCAAAATCCCTCCTCCTAAGAAGAAGCCTCGCGCTCGATAACTTTAATGCGATTTTGTGCTGGCATTAGCTTGTGGTGAGACAGAGGATTCTCCACCGGTATTAACTGCTGTAAGCCAGTAATGGTAGCTAGTGTTGGGTTTTAGCCCAGTATCGTTTTTGGTTGTCGCAGATATGCCAGAGTAGGTAGGGGTAGCGGGCCTCGTGTTGGTGGTGCTCCTATATATGTTGTAAGTAACAGCACCGCTCACTGCCTTCCAGCTCAAGTCTATCTCAATCGAAGAGCGGACGGTTAGAGTTGGCGCAGATGGAGTGGCTGGTGCCGTTACGACCAGTGCTGGCGTCACAGGTTCTGCAACTGTCTGTGCCGTAGAGTCATCTGACGAATTGCTGTCGCTTGCGGGCTGGCTTAGCGAGGAGTCTTCTCCACTCGTATTGGTAGTGTCGCTGTCTTCCATTAAGAGGGCTTCAGACGTAGTAGCTAAGCCAAGGAGCCTCGACTCCTCAGGAAAGTAGGTATCTCCGAGCCGCATACGGTTTATGACAATGGTGAAGATACTCTCAAGAGTCTCTCGGTCTACTACGCCTGTCACCTTGAGCTGGAATCCTTCTTGGAAGACGCTAACCGCGCCTTGCGTAGTCGGACCGTAGTATCCGGAGACAGACTCTTGGTCGAGGAATTCGATATTAGCTAGGAGCTCTTGAAGGCGCTTCACAGAATCTCCGCTCACGCCGAGTGTCATGGGCTTTGGCAAGGGCACTAGAATCTCTAACTTATCGCGCTCAAGCCCCGCACGCAGGTCGGTTATCTTGTAGTGAAGGCTGGTTGAAAGCTCCTCGGCTGTGGAGGGGCCAGGATCTTCCGTAGGGACATCGGCAGGCGATGGCACAGTCAAACCAAGGAATGCTGTCGCGCTAAGCGCAATCGAAGCTGCCCATTTGCCGAGCAGGGAGAGCATCGGCGGGAGAATTTACTTCGTACCTGCGGCGGTCTTCTGAGCAGCTGGGCTCAAAGGCAATGGCTTTGCAACTGCACCAACCTTGGATGCGCGTGTCTGGCGTGCCTTGAGGCGGGCGTTGAGCTGGTCGATCTTAACCTGGTTGGTAGCTGGGGAAGAGAGGATGGCTGCGGCCTCAGTCTCGAAGGATTCAGCTGATGCGACAGAACCCCTACCATAGTTCATATATAGAGCTATGAGGATGATAACGACTACGATGACGATACCGACAATTGGCTTTTTCATTGATTTGATTATATTTATACTACCCGTTGAATTAAGTGGGTTATATATAAGTTTAGCTCTAAGCTCATCGAATAGCTCATCGGCTATCCCCATAGGAAAGCATAAAGTAGCCAGCACGTTACAATATAGATATGAAGAGACCCTTGCTTCTAGCCATCCCTATAGTCGTAGCACTAGCCCTAGTGGTGAAGCATGAGTCTTTGCGCCCTGTAACCACGCCCCAGATACCTGATACTGGCCTTACCGCCACCGCTACCGGAGCCAATACAGTAGCCAGTGTAACTATGTCTGTGTTGCCTAAGGTCGTACTTCAAGGCGACCCAGCTCTTATAGCCATAGATGGCATAGACAATGCCTCTGCGGTGAAGTCTCTAGTGTGGAATGGCAAGCCAATAGGAGTATTAATGCTCCATGGCAAGCCATCGGCCTTCGTCGGTGTGGACTTGAGGATGAAGCCTGGTACATACCCTATCACTCTCACGCTTAACGACGGCCGAGTAGTGAAAAAGGATTTGGTCGTGGGCACTCGCGAGATTGCCAAGGCCCCGCTCGGCATACCGGAGAGCCTCGGAGGCAATACGCCCGAAGCAGAGAAGCAGCTAGTGTCAGAACTGGCTAAGGAGAACGCCATTATCTCGTCTGTGCCCACGTCCAGCTCGGCTTTGTGGAGTGAGGACTTCGTCTTCCCGCTTAAAGGCGAGCTCGTTATAACAGATCCGTATGGATACACTCGGCTCACTGGTGCCTCGACCATAAGCCACAAGGGTACCGACTTCCGCGCTGCTACTGGCACTCCTGTCTACGCCATGAACTCAGGAACGGTGCGGATAGCTAGGAACTTCACCGACTACGGCGGCACCATTATCCTTGACCACGGCCTCGGACTCCAAACCCTTTATATGCACTTAAGCGAGCTAGATGTGAAGGTGGGCGACACGGTAGTCGCAGGCGAGCTCATAGGCAAGAGTGGTCAGACTGGCTATGCCGAAGCTCCGCATCTCCATATATCAGTGAAGATTGGTGGAGTCTCTATAGACCCGATGAAATTTATGAAGCTGGGAAGTTTATGATGCTTGCGGGACAAAACCGTTAGAGCCATTGTCGGTAGAGGTCGAGGAGTTTGCACCTGATGCGCCGCCATTTACAGGTGACGAGAGGTCGCTCGCTGCTGTAGAGTTTGAGTTTGTGTCATCGGTATCGCCGTTCCAATGCATGAACAGGGCTGCTCCCACTATGACGAGCGCGATGATGCCTATGATGCTTGCGGTACTGGTCTTCATGAAAGGGTTGACGTATAGGGAGCCTTAATCTGTCTTGCTATAATGTCCATATGACAAAACGGCGGGTTATCGGACTCGACTTCGACGATGTTCTCATGGATTTTCGCTATAATCTTGACCAGTATCACAACTTTGTTTACGGCACCTCGTTTAAACGTGAGGATGCGGTAAGCCATGATCTGTGGATTCCTTGGAATTGCGCCAAGGATGAGTATGCACAGAGAGTCTTTGATTTCTACGAATCCGATCATCATCACAACGCATCGCCTCTCGCTGGAGGACCCGAAGCTGTGAAGAAGCTGAGTCTCAATAACGACATAGTCATGATTACTTCAAGGCCCGACCATGTCAAAGAAGTTACTCTGAGATGGCTCGAGAAACATTATCCATATCTTATGGATCATACTTATTTCACCAATCTGTTTGAAGGCAATGGCATCAGAAAGAAAAAATCTGAAGTATGCGCCGAGCTTGGAGTTGATATCTTTGTCGACGATTACCTAGGCTATGCTAATGATATAGCCGAGAGCGGCAGGGAAGTTCTCCTCTTCAATGCACCATGGAACCAGACCACGGAGCTTCATCCTAAAATCACTCGAGTTAAGGACTGGGCGCATATATTGGAAGTCTTGGGGATGAAATAAGGTAAGAGAAAACCCCGCAGTGACGTTACATCACTGCGGGGCTCTGCCTTGGTCGACCTCTACAGCATTACCGAGGTCTTATCCATGAGCACGCTCTCGGGGATGTCCTTGTCGTTAAAGTGCTCGATAATCCATCCGGCGATGTCCTCGGGCTGGATGGCATCCGCACGCTTGTCGGGCGCGACCTTCGGAGTATTGATGGTCGCTGGCTGGATATCTGTCACCCTGACGCCGGTGCCCTTGAGCTCGTGCCGCAAAGCCTTCATCAAATGGAACGAAGCCGCCTTCATGGGGCCGTAGGTGAGGTTCCTCGTGAGCTCCGGCTTTACTGCCGCATGGGAAGAGATGTTCACAATGAGGCCGTGGCCCTCTGCGCGGAAGACTTGCTGGGCCACGAAGCTCGTGACGAAGCTCGTCTTGAAGAAAGCCTCGTAATGCGCGTCGGCATGAGCGGAGGCGTCCTCGACGGAGTCGTCGATGCCAACCTGAGCCCAGCTGCCAGTAGACATAACGACGGCATCAACGTTTCCAAACCTCTCGGCCGCGCGCTCGAAGACTTGCTCGACCTCCTCTGCATTGGAGGCGTCGGCCGCGACGGCCAAGGTCTGCTCGGGAGGCAGAGTATCTGCAACCAGCTGGAGTTTGCTCATTGACCGCGAGAAGAGAACGACGTTGGCTCCCTGTAGAGTAAACTCTCTGGCCAAAACTCTGGCCAGTTCTCCGCTCCCGCCGGATATTGCGATGGTTTTGTCTTTAAGCATTGAGTGATGGGTTGGGGTCCGCGTGCTATAATACACTAATATACGATGAACAAAAGAGGGAAATTCGTTCTTGGATTGCTCGTTCTTTTTTGTCTATGGAGGCCGCAGGCTGCTCAGGCTGCGCTGTCTAGCCCATTTGAGGTCTCGGGTTGGATACCTTATTGGCGCTCGGCCACTGGCACGGCGGAGTTCCTCACCCACATAGACTCCTTCAAGGAGATAAATCCTTTCGCCTACACTGTTAAGAGCGATGGCACATTGGCCGACCAGATGAGCCTAACTGAAGCGCCTTGGCCTCTCTTAACGCAGCTCACTCATCTCAAGCAGATACGCCTCGTGCCGACAGTCATGTGGTCCGACGGTCAGGCTATCGACAGGGTATTAAGGAATCCCGAACTCCGCGCCTATCATGTCCAAAATATAGTCAGGACTGTGAAGGCAAACGGCTTCGACGGCATCGACATCGACTATGAGGCCAAGCTCGCTAAGACCCAGCCATACTTCACGGAGTTTCTAAGAGAGCTTTACAAGGCTATGGGGGACAAGTGGGTCATGTGCACTATTGAAGCTCGCACGCCTGCTGACTCGCGCAGCAATCCTAACCCTGACGACCCCAAGGATTATGCGAATGATTATAAAGCGCTCAATAAATACTGCGACCGAGTGCGCATCATGGCTTATGACCAGGCCTCGGTCGACCGCAAGCTCACAACGACTGTCTCCGGCCCATACATACCGGTAGCAGACCCAAAGTGGGTCGACAAGGTACTCACCCTAGCGGAGAAGGATATATCGAAGAAGAAGCTCATGCTCGGCGTAGCTACTTATGGATATGAGTACAAGGTTACTCCGCTTAGTAGCGGTTATGCGTATAACCAGCAGTGGGCCTTCAACCCGAAGTATGCAACGGATTTGGCGAGCTCTCTCAACTTAAGTCCGCAGAGGAATGTCTCTGGCGAACTCTCCTTTACTTACAAACCGGAGTCGAATACTGCCGGAGCTATCCTCGATTCATCCTTCAATATCCTCTGGTGGTCCGATGCATCGGCTATTGCTGATAAGATCGCCTTGGCCAAGCGCCACGGTATCCGAGGCATATCCATTTTCAAGATTGATGGCGGCGCAGATCCAAACCTCTGGTCAGTGTTGAAGTAATCCGCGCGATAATCTATAGTGGCCCACATGGAATCAACCGAGAAGCAAGCTCTGTCCTACCTCAACCTTTTGAACACGGAGTACCACAAGCTGCACAAGGCTTACGAGGACCTCTTTTGGACTTCGTATATGGGTGACCATAGCGTGGATAAGAGGTTAAACACCGCTCTTAAGAAGCGTGATGCTTTCCGCGCGGACGCATCTCTGGTGAAGAAGCTCGAGGGGCTTAAGGATGGGGCAAGCAAAGAGACGAAGACGCGCATCGGATATTGGCTCTGGTTCTTCTCCTGCTATCAGACGCCTCCGGCAGGACTTGTTATAAAGGAGAAGATAGATAAGCTCGAGGGAGAGGTGCAAAGCAAGTGGTCGAAGAGGAAAGAAGGTTATATCGACCCGCACACAAAGAAGTTCGTACTCGCTTCCTCTAACAAGATGGGTACCATAATGGTAACCAATGGTGACGAGCAGGTGCGCCGGGCTTGCTTCGAGGCAAGGGAGAAATCTTCTGTGCAGTTCACTCCCGATTTGGTGAAGCTCATAAAACTGCGCAACGAGTTTGCCAGAGCAATGGGGTTCAAGGACTTCTACGACTACAAGCTCTCGACTGTCGACAGGATGACGAAGGCAGAAGTCTTCGGCCTCTTCGACAAAATATACCAGAAGACTAAGTACGCCATCAAAAATATAGAGAAGCTCGAGAAGAAGATGCCCGGCCTCTTAAAGCCTTGGAACTTCGGTTACATGATGAGCGGGGACTTCATCAAGGAGGAGGACCCGTATCACCAGTTCAGCGAAGCGCTCCCTCGCTGGGGACGCTCCTTTGCCGCTATGGGCATTACCTTCGGCGGTGGCTCTCTCGGCCTCGACCTCCTCGAACGCAAGGGCAAGTATCACAACGGCTTCTGCCATTACCCAGACTTGGTAAGGACGGAGAAGGGGAGACTCATGCCTGGGAGCGCTAACTTCACCTGCAATATGGTGAACGGCCAAGTAGGTTCCGGATATCAGGGCTACCACACTCTCTTCCATGAGGGAGGCCATGCCGCAGACAGGCTCAATGCCGAAACTATCGATGTCTGCGTGAATCATGAATACGCGCCAAGCTCGGTGGCATGGGCCGAGACCCAGAGCATGTTCTGCGACAGTGTCTTTGGCAGCGTGGACTGGGCTTCAAGATATGCCAAGGATGAGAAAACAGGCAAGAGTTACCCCTTCGAACTCTTCGAGCGCCAAATAAAGAAACTCCATCCAACGCGTCCGCTCGCGCTAAACGGTATTATGATGGTCACCGACTTTGAGCGGCAGGCCTATGAGATGAAGGACCTTACTGTAGATAAGTTAAAGCTCCTGGCGAGGAAGACCTATGCCAAATTCTACAAGCGTGCTGTGCCCTCGCACTACATACTCTCAATACCTCACATATACAGCTTTGAGAGCTCGGCTTACTATCACGGTTATGGCCTCGCGGAGCTAGCGGTGTTTCAGTGGAGATATTATTTCTACAACAAATACGGATACATAGTCGATAATCCTAAGGTTGGAGAGGAGATGAAGAAAGTCTGGAGATTGTCCGCGACAAGGACATTCACTGATTTCGTGAAGATGGCGACAAAGAGGCCTATCTCTGCAGACGCATTTATCCGTGATGTGACTATGACCATACCGCAAGTGCTCGAGCGCGCCAAGCAGAGGATAAAGAGGCTTGAGAGAGTTAAGCCATATAAAGGTCCTATAAAGCTCGACGCTAAGATACGCCTCTTGAACGGTAAGGAAGAGATAGCGAACAACAAGAAGAGTTTTGAGGATATGTCTGCGAAGTACAAGGCCTGGCTTGAAAGGAAGTAGTTAGCGCTTCGTTAGTAGGTTAATGAAGAGACTTCTAATCATTGCATCTTTATTTTCATTTATATCGCCGACGCTAAGCCTCCAAGCAGCGTCTCTCGTTGACCTAGGATACGGCTCGTCGAGCCAGACTGGGCTCATAGAGGAAGCATCATCGACAGTCGACTACGAGAACGATAGCGTCATCATCTATCACGAGGACGAAACTCGGCTCATGAGTCTTGTGCCAGTAGCTCTCTTGGTTAAGATAACCGCGTACCATGACGGCAGAGTAGAGTTTGATTATCCTTGGTATGGACTCTTCGCTCCTGACAAAGATGCTCTTGAGTCTAAGGTTAGGACAGCGGCTGCGGAGGTCCTTGAGATGGTCCCGACTGGAGGCTGGACAGATGACGACCGAGGAAGCCTTGCCGAACACATAAAAGCCGCTCTGCAAGAGCTATAATGATAGGATGTCGTTTCAAAGGCTTACTGCCTGGTACCGCAAGTACGAGAGGCCGGTCTCCTCGCTCTCTCTTATAGGCGGATTCGTATTCGACGCTCTGACTCTTCGCAGAGTAGATACCTTCTGGGAGAATTTCTGGATAATAATCCATCTCCTTGTCTCGGCCATCCTAATACTCCTCATTAACCGTAAGGGAGTGCGGGACCCAGGCGAGACCAAGGGCGAGTTCGACTTCTGGCTCTTGAACCTGCTCCAGTTCACTTATGGAGGTCTCTTGTCGGCCTTCCTTGTCTTCTACTTCCGCTCGGCGGCTCTCTCGGTCTCTTGGCCCTTCCTGCTTCTGCTTGCCCTGGCCTTCGCAGCCAACGAGCGCTTGAAGCGCCATCAAGAGAGGCTTACCTTCCAGATATCTCTCTTCTTCCTCTCGCTCTTGTCCTTTGCTATCTTCTTCGTGCCGGTGCTTGTAGGCTCCATCGGTCCCTGGGTCTTCGTCCTCGCGGGCGTGGCGTCCTTGCTCGTGATGAGGCTCTTCCTCGCCTTGCTCAAGGCTGAGAAGAAGTACTTGTGGCTCTCCATCCTCGCCATCTTTATCGCGGTGAATGTCTTGTACTTCACCGATGTCTTGCCCCCGATACCTCTCTCGCTCAAAGATGGAGGCATCTACTACTCAGTAGTGAGAGGTGCAGGCGGGGAATATATGTTAAGTAAGCCAAGTGAAAGTTTCCTCGACTATGTGACTCTTTATCCCAAGGTTGCGATTAACCCTGCTGGACAGGCACTCTATGCATATACGGCGGTGTTTAGCCCGGCACGATTCTCTACAGGCATTACTCATATCTGGCAGAGGTATGATGAGTCGACCAAGTCTTGGGTGACTACTTCGACAGTTCTCCTCTCCATCTCAGGCGGGAGGAGCGAGGGATATAGGACCTTCTCTAGTTCTCTAGTGACTCTGGGTAAATGGAGAGTGAGCGTGAAGACTCCTGGCGGACAGCTCATCGGGCGCATAGGCTTTACGGCCGTAGCTAAGTAGGGTCTAATTGTGCCCCAATAAGAAAGCGAGCCGCTTTGCGTCTAAGATGCTATAATCGACCTGACTTATGAACGACAACCGCATCTCGCTCACTCTCCTCGGCATCGTACTCCTCTTCACAGCGGTCATTTTCTACGCGCGGCATGTGAGTCTCGCTAGGCAGGGCGAGCAGTCGCAGGTCCCGGTCATCGCCCACTATACGAACTATGCTTATAGAGTGAACTTGCGCTACCCGCCAGAGTGGCAGCCAGTCGGTGGATACGCTTATGACAGATATGAGGGAAACGATGGCTTCTTTGGCATCTCGGCTGGAGGTACTGGCAATGTGGCTATGGCAGACATGGTTAAGAGCGAGGTTGACCATCCCCTAAAGCCTTACGGCAAGGAACCCAGCATCCAAGACCTCCTCATAGACGGACAGAAGGCCAAGCTCATAATGCCTTCGGCTGACCAGGATGCGTCTATGCGAGGGCAAGCTGTGCTCATCGTGACATACCCTCTACCTCTCACTATCGGGACTGAGACATACAAATACTTTGTCTTCTGGGCTGACCGAGCTCATATACAAGACATCGCAAGCTCTATCACCTTCATAAATCAATGATGGAGGGCAGAGAGTTGGCCACTTTCGCTATGGGATGCTTCTGGGGAGTGCAGGTTTTGTTTAAGAAAGTGCCTGGGGTGCTTAAGACTACTGTAGGCTATACTGGCGGACATGTGGAGAATCCGGGATACGAGAGAGTGTGCATGGGCACTACTGGACATGCCGAGGCCATAGAGCTTGAGTTCGACCCAAGTGTCGTCTCGTATCAGACCCTACTCGATACCTTCTTTGAGCATCATGACCCAACAACACCGAACCGCTCCGGCCCAGATGTGGGCACTCAGTACCGTTCGGCAATCTTTTATTATAATGACGCGCAGAAGAAGGCTGCAGAGGAAACTATCGATAAGCTCACGAGGACGAAGCGGTATTTGAATCCCATTGTGACTGAGGTCGCTCCGGCAGGAGCCTTCTACCGTGCTGAGGAGTATCATCAGGACTATGCCGAGAAGAACACCTCATACGTCTGCCACATTTAAGAAGCTTAAGAGGCTCACCACGCCGGAGAAGGTTCAAGATTTTTTGAATACGCTACCATTCAACTTTGAGAAGAAGGGAGAGACGTACAGGTCGGTGAAGAAGGCTCTAGAAGCGGGTGAGGCGCATTGCTTCGAGGGAGCACTCATCGCTGCTGCGGCACTACAGATGCACGGACACAAACCACTCTTGCTCGACCTGCGCACATCTAATGGAGACGCTGACCATGTCGTAGCGCTTTTTAAAAAAAATAAGCACTGGGGCGCAGTATCGAAGACGAACCATGCTGTGCTCCGCTACCGCGAGCCTGTGTATGCAAGCGTGCGCGAGCTTGCTATGAGCTACTTTCACGAATACTTCTTACATAATGGCACGAAGACCATGAGGAAGTTCTCTAAACCTTTTGACTTATCTAAGACGAAGTTTGATTGGCTCAACTCGAATGAAGACCTCTTTGACTTAGTCAATGCCCTCGACCACTCTCCGCATGTGCCAGTTGTGCCTAAGGGTCTGAAGCTCCGCAAAGCCGAGAAGGTTGAAATCAAAGCAGGGAAGATAGTAGAATTTAAAAGATAAATATAAACAACATGGACCTACACCCGATTGTCATCCACTTCCCGATAGCTTTACTCACGCTCTATGCCATATTCGAACTCGTGAGGTTTGAGAGGGTCTTGGCCAAGCCGTATTGGCATTATGTAAAGAAGGTCTTGGTGCTCGCAGGGTTTGCGGGCTCACTTGTAGCTGCATTGACCGGACTTATAACAGCCAACTTCACAATAGTCGGCCCAAGGATCTTTATGATGCATGAGTTCTTTGCTCTCGCCACCATTTTGCTTTCAGGCATCGCTAGCGGCTTCTACTTTAAAAACAACCAGCACAGGGCACTTATCGTTATCGCCATTCTTATCCTAATCTGCATCACGATCACCGGAGGACTCGGCGCAGCTATGGTGCGAGGTACTCACTTTGACCCATTCATGGCACCGATTTTCAAACTACTTGGAGTTTACTAGTCTCTTGGAGAAGCGGTTGCCGAGGAAGGCAGCTATAGCGAGGATGAAGAATATCGAAGTGAAGGGCCACAAGTGAAGAGCCAAGGCACCCACAGCCGAGCCAAGGATGAAGCCGACCGAGCGTGTTAGGCGGAAGATAGATATGAGCCCTGTGTCCTCGCCGTCCACATGCTTGAAGAAGTAGCTCTCAGTGGTTATCTCTATAAAACTCGCTCCGACTCTAGATATGAATAATGCTACAGCCCACTTGCCGAAGTCGTGCCCGATGTACGGCATGAAGATGAGGGAGATGGCAAGGATGCCGAAGCCCAAGGTCATTATCTCCCGCTCGCTAACCTCCTTGTCGGCAAGCGCTCCCACCGGCCACTCGAAGATGACAAATGGCAGTAGCATAATGGTGAAGATGACGCCTATCTCGTGCCAGCTGAAGCCCACATTTTGATGTAGATAAATTGGCATGTAGATGACCATCATGCCGTAGAAGAACTCGAGTATAAGGCGCGAGAGCGTGACTCGCCTAAGACTCTTCTTGCGCCACCAAGCAAGGAGGGGGAGTGAGTGGCCAGGGCGCTTGTGTAACTTCTTGTTCTTGAATCCTAAAGCGAAGAGGAAGATAGGCAGGAGTACGACTGCCGCCGCAAGATAGAACATAGAGAAGGTGTCATCAACTGTGAAGAAGGTGATGAGCACTGGACCCAAGACTATGGCCGCGTTCATGACAGTGAGGTAGAGGCCTCGGATCTGGCCCGTCTTCCTGTTTGTCGTCATTTCTTCCACGAGCACATCGAGAGCGTAGAAGACCATGAGCGATACTGCTGCGTAGAGGAGGAAGAAGAAGGTTGCATCGATGCTGCTATGGGCAAAAGCTGCACCGACCGTGGCACCAAGAGTGAGAGCGACGAAGAGGAGGAGGAACTTCCTCACACCGAGCCAGTTCATGAGCCTGGGAGCGAGGAAGAAGAGCACGAGACTGAGGAGTGCGCCCACTACGTATAAGATACCGACAGCCCTAAGGTCGAAGAAGTGTGCGAGGAAGGAGGAGTTGATATATAACGTCGCCGCGAAGTGGAGCGAGAACAAGAACTCCGCCAAAAAGATCCAAAATAAACGCATTGCGCTAAATTATAGCCCAACTTCGTCAAGGCTACGATGGGCAAGCAAAAAACCCTGCCTCTCGAGAATCGAGGGCAGGGCGGGGTGTGTTGTCTGGATACCGGAGTGTTCACGGATGACCAGATTGGAAGTGGGGTCTCGACGGCTGGTTACGTCTCTTGCCTCACAACCCATACTTGTTATGTGGAACCGACTGAACACCTTTTTTACAATCGCTCGGGATACAGGGCTTGGTTTGCTAATGATTCACCCAGGAAACCGACGGACACGACTGCTGCCTTAGCGTTCCTGCTCGGTTGGAATAGAACCGACGGACACAGAAACAGGCCAGAATTCAGCGCTTCCTAAAGAACTGTCTTTTATTATTATACACCTACAAATACTTTTGTCAAGGAGAAAATAGATAGCAAAAAAGAGCCCTTGGTTAGGCCCTTTTTCAGCATTCTTTAGACTCCTAGAATAACTGGGATGATGATTGGCTTCTTCATTGTCTTTTGGAAGAGGAAGCGGGCGACATCCTCGGAGACAGCGTTCTTGGCGTAGTCGAAGTTGATGGGGTTCATGCCGACGGTCGTCGACTCTATGGCACGCTTGATGATGTGACGAGTCTCTGAGAGGAGTTCCTGCGACTCGCGGAGGTAGATGAAGCCGCGGGAGATAATGTCTGGGGATTTCTTAAGATGTCCTGACTTCTGCACCATGGCAACGACTACGACGAAGCCCTCTTCGGCGAGCATCTTCCTGTCGCGGATGAGCACCTCGGAGACATCTCCGACGGAGAAGCCTTCCACCACCATGTCCTCTGATGGAGCCTTTACTCCCAGTCTCACGAACTTAGTACCCTTGTCCTGTATCTCAATGAGGGAGCCATTGTCTGGGACGAGGATGTTCTCTCGAGGGCAGCCAAGCTGCGCGGCGAACTCGGCATGCATCTTGAGCATGTAGTGGTGTCCGTGCACTGGCATGAAGAATTTATAAGGTATCTGCTTGTGGACCCACTCCATCTCTCCGCGCTTGGCGTGACCTGAGGTATGCACATCGGAGTCGAGGTAGGTGATGATCTTGGCATCGTTCCTAAAGAGGTTGTCTTTGAGCTTTGCTACGGCGCGCTCGTTGCCAGGGATGATAGATGACGAGAGGATGATGGTGTCAGAGCGCTGGAGCTTCAAGAACTTGTGAGTCTTGTTCGACATGCGCATGAGAGCAGCGAACTCCTCTCCCTGAGCTCCAGTGGCTATCATCATGACCTTATTGGGAGGATACTTCTCTATCTCCTCTACGCCTATGACATGGTCGACGTCGACTAGGTTAAGGTGCTTAATAATCTCGACGTTGTTCTTCATGCTCCTACCCTCGATGACGACCTTCTTGCCGTAGCGCTTGGCCATGAGGAAGAATTCAATAATGCGCTCTACCTGGGAGGCAAAGGTGGCGATGATGACGCGGCCTGGAGCGTCCTTCACTATGGCGTCGATGTTCTTAAGTATCGAAACTTCAGAAGGGGAGAAGCCACCCTTCTCAATACCCGTTGAGTCCATGGTAAAGAGGAGGACGTTCCTATCTTTGAACATCTTGTACTGCTCGATCTCCTTAGGAGCTATGACTCCGTTCTCGTTCTCAACGCGGACGTCTCCGGTGTTTACTATGTCGCCAAAGGGGGTTTCGATGATGACTCCAGTAGAGTCAGGTATCGAGTGCGTCAAGCCGAAGAAGCGGACCTTCAAGTTTGGAGTGATGGCTATCGACTTGTCGTCCTTGTCGACAACGCGGATGTCGAGGGCTGGCATGTGCGGGAACTCCTCTTGGCGCTTCTTGATAAGGAGGGCGCCGAACTCTCTCACGTAGAGAGGCGGGTTGCCTATGCGGTTCATGATATAAGGTATGCCGCCGATGTGGTCGAGGTGTCCGTGGGTAATAACCATGGCGCGGACTTTGCTCTTCCTTTCCTCGATGTACTTAGTGTTCGGCAATATATAGTCGACGCCTGGAGTCTCTGCGTCGGTGAACTGGATACCGCAGTCTACAACGATGATGTCATCGCCAAACTCAATGGCAGTACAGTTGCGTCCGACCTCCTCCACTCCTCCCAAGGGGACAATACGAATGACGCCCTCGGCTATAGGAGGGATGACGTCAGGGGCCTTCTTCTGAGGGATGGCTCGATCGGAGCCTCGGCGCATGCTCTTGCCTCTCATGCCGCGCTTGAAGTTGCCTCGTGGTGCTTGGGGGGAGTTGGTTGGGTTCATGTAGATATTTCTGTATTAGGTGATTATCTTTTGGCGAATATATTCCAAACGGAGTTTGTCTCTATGTACCAGTCCCGTACGCTCTCAAAGCGGTCTTGCGGTGTAGACAGGTCGCCGAGCGTGAGCCCGTGGACGGTCTTTGGCACCACATAGAGGAAGCTCGGTGTGTACAGGAAGACGGCCGGGAGGTCGAACTTCACTAGGCTGTTGAAGGCCTTGTAGTCAGCGGCACGCTTGTCCTGGTCGCTCTGCGAGCGCGCATCCGAGAGGAGCTTGTCGGCTTGGCTCGATACGTAGAGAGCGATGTTTAGCCCTGGGTCGCTACGCTCTGACGAGTGCCAGAAGGGGTATACGTCCGCATCGCGTCCGACAACTTCTCCGAAGAGGAGAGCCTGGTAGCGGCGGGGACGGATGACGTTCTGGTTTAAGTCACCCTGCTCATAGACATTCACAGTTATGTCAGCTCCTAGCTTAGACCAGGCTGACTTCAACATATCCGCCACCGCCCGGAGTTCCGGGTTGTCAGATGTGGAGAGAGTGAACGACAACTTGATGGTATCAGTTTTGGATTTTTTTTCAAGTATGCCGGTTTCTGCATTCTTCACCCAGCCGTTCCTTGCAAGTAGGGCTGTGGCGTCGAGGAGATTCTTCTCCATGTCTCTATTTGTAACTGAGTTGTCGATATCCTCGAAGAGTCCTGGAGGGAGAGGGCCGTCTATGGCCGTGCCGTAGCCGAAGAGAACTTTGTTCACAATGTCTTGCTTAGGTGCGGTCATGTCGAGAGCCAGTCTCACCGACTTATCGAGGAGAGATTTATTGGTACTCTGGTTGAAGAAGACTCCAAAGACTCTCGGCAAAGGCGAGGAGAGGATGTTTTGGCCTGACTTCTTTAAGCCTGCGGCTTCGGCCGGAGAGATGCCGGAGAGGCTGTCTATGTCGCCGCCGTCGAGGGCGCTCAAGAGGTCTTGTTCGCTAGGGTAGAACTTGAAGACGTAATGCTTAATGTATGGAGCTCTGCCCACAGCCTTATCGAAGGGGGTGAGGTCGTAGTAGTTAGGTATGCCGCCCGAGTCTCTAGTAACATTTGCCACTTCATAGGGACCGGAGCCTACCGGAAGGATGTTCCACTGGCTGAAGGAGAACTCGTCGTTGGTAACTGAGGACCAGACATGCTTTGGCAGGATGCCGACAGTGAGGTTCGCTCTGAAGGGGGCATATGGCTGGCGGAGAGTGAAGCTCACTGTGCTCGAGTCGACTTTGGAAATGGACACTCCGGCGAAGTCGCCAAAGAGAGGACTCTTCACATCGGGGTCGAGTATCTTGTCTATGGTGAAGACAACATCATCGGCCATTACTGGTGTGCCGTCCTGGAAGTAAGCATCAGGACGGATCTTCAAAGTATAAGTAAGACCGTTTGGCGATACAGTGAGGCTCTCGGCGAGGTCGTTTACCAGAGTGCCGTCGGCTCCGTACTTGAGGAGGCCTGAGTAGACTAAGGCGGAGAGGTTCTTGTCTGCCTCCGAAAGTGCCAGGACCGGGTTTATGAAGCGCGGATTGCCCACGACGCCCTCGGTGAGAGTGCCTCCGCGGAGCGGTACATCCGTAAGGTAAGCGCTATTCACCTTATATAGAAGGCTGAGCGAACAGAGTATGAATAGGAAGGTGAAGAAGTAGAAGACCGACTTCTCAGCCAAGGTGAGTCTCCGGAGGGCTCTCTCAATGGAGCGTTCTAGAGGCAGATGGAAGCGCTTAGTAGAGAGCGCGCGTAGCTTTTGATAGTTCATCCCTATTAGAGATTAAGGAGATAGTTTAAGAGCGAGGTTTAGGAGCGGAAGAAGAGGGAAATGAAGGCGGTAGCAGCGAACAAGATGGCAGTGATTATTGTACCAATGAATAGGAATCGTTCAAAGCCGCGCCTAGCATAGCGGGTAGCGTTCATACCATCCGCGCCAAAGGCTGCACCGAGGCCGGCTTCGGAGCGCTGGAGGAGTATCCCTCCGATGAGGAGGATAGATAGCACTAGCTGGATGTAGGGCAGTAGGGAAGCCATAATCTACAGGAGGTAAGGATAACACGTAAGGTTTCTACTTTCAATGCGTTTGTGGTAGCTTAGAAATAGCCCTAGGTTGTCCCTTTTTGGAGGTTTTATGCTCCTCAGAATCCAGATATGGTTCGAGCTTCGAAAGGAAAAGAAGCGTAACCAGCTTCGCCAACGAGTGTGTGAGCTCAAGTTGCTTCGCAGCTCGAGCTTGCGCGCCGACGATATGGCGAAAGTGGAACGGCTTTACGTAGAGGAGCGTATTTTGTGTAACAAGCTCCTGTGGTTGAATAGTTGAGCGTGAGGTAGGGCCCCGATTCGTCGGGGCCCTTTCATTTGACAATATCCATTTTAGACTCTATAATATTTTAAGAATCGCATCTTCCACATTCGACAAAGGAACCCAATGCAAAGTCAACTGAGGACATCTTTGGCCATCGGGATACTCGGCGGGATACTCGGACAGCAGCTCGGCAGTTGGTTTACTAGCATCCTAACCAAGGACCGCTTGAGCGATCAGCCTGCTCTACAAGCAGCAAATGACTCACTCAGAGCTTTCAGAACGATTGAAGAGTTCCCTGACCCGCGCTTAGCGGCGATGCGGGATTCGGTCTCGCGCGGGCTGCTTGCGATGGTGCAGCATACGTATCCTCTACCAGCCCAGAGAGTGCGGTGGGTGGTTTTTGAAAGGCCGAACAAGGGGTACGATGGTAGGTTCTACGGCACGACCATCGGTGTGGTGCCTAGTGCCTTCACGGGTTACAAGAACCCGGCGGCATCATTGGGGGATGTCTTGTCACACGAAGTCGGACACGCTCTTAGTCCTGAACATCTGTCTTGGGTGGCTCTATCTGAGCCGAATGTATTCAAGATGTACGGCCCTGACCATCTCAATAGACTGAGCGAGTTCGATGACCGATTTCGCAGCGCTTATCATCATGCGAATTCGATTGTGCACAGTCACGGGACCTATCTCGAGCGCGAATACGCAGCTTTGCTCGAAGGGAAACAGAAAGAGAAAGAATTCTTCGATCAATACATGGCTGAGATGCTCGGCTGCTATCTCGGAGGTTGCCCAACGAGGGACGAAACGTTGAGCGAGGAAGAGGAGCGTCTTGCCGAAGAGTACATCACGTACATCAATCGGGGACCTTTCGACCGAGTGACAACTGCGTGGTGGAGGGCGTACAGCATTAGCACGATGTCTGGATATCTCCGGGAGTTGGCCACATCTCGGGTGCACTAGGGGTGAAGTGGCTAAGGCCTTGCGGCATTCGCAAGGCCTTTTTTTGTTTGACATTGCTTAGCGCCTGAGTATTATTTTGCTCACTATGAAGAAGAAAAATACACCCAAGAGTAAACAAAAGACTAAAGAGATTAAGAAGGAGGTGAGCATTGGGGTGATGCCTATGGGGGACAGAGTGCTCATAAGGCCATTTAGAGAGACGGAGGAGATGAAGGTGGGGAATATCCGCATTGTGCTGCCAGAGAGCGTGGCTAACGAGAAGAGCGACCGAGGCAAGGTAGTGGCAGTTGGCGCTGGCAAGTGGGAGGATGGGAAGTTGCGCCCTGTGCAGGTCAAGGCTGGCGACACGGTTATCTTCTCTAGGTATGGATATGATGAAGTGAAGGCGAACGGCGAGGACCTCTACCTCGTGAAAGAAGACAATATCTTGGCAGTCCTTAAATAAATCGATATGGCAAAACAAATACTCTGGAACGAAGACGCTCGCAAGGCCCTTAAGCGCGGAGTCGACAAGGTAGGCAACGCTGTGCGCATTACGCTCGGTCCTCGCGGGAGGAATGTGGTCATAGACAAGGGTTACGGCGCGCCAACTATCACTAACGATGGCGTGACTATAGCCAAGGAGATTACTCTCAAAGACAAGTTCGAGAACATGGGCGCCGAAATAGTGAAGCAAGTGGCAGAGAAGACGAATGATGTAGCCGGTGACGGTACTACGACCTCGGTCGTACTCACTCAGGCCTTGGTCGAAGTGGGCTTTGGCAAGCTCATGATGGGTGCTAACCCCATGGGTATACGCCGCGGCATTGAGGCCGCTACCAAGGATGCTGTCGAGGCGCTTAGGAAGATGGCGAAGCCTATTAAGACCGACGACGAGGTCAAACAAGTAGCCACTATCTCGGCCGAGAGTGAGGAAATAGGACAGATAATAGCTGATACGGTGAAGAAGGTGGGCAAGGACGGCGTAGTCACTGTCGAGGAGTCGCAGTCCTTCGGCGTTGAGAGCGAGGTCGTGGAGGGACTCGAGTTCGACAAGGGTTACATCTCTCCTTATATGATTACTAACTCTGAGCGCATGGAGGCTGAGTATCGTGACCCGGCCATCCTACTCACTGATAAAAAGATTTCTACAATAAAGGATGTTTTGCCACTGCTTGAGAAGATAGCCGCAAGCGGCAAGAAGGAGCTCGTCATTATTGCCGAGGATGTCGATGGCGAGGCGCTCACAACATTTGTATTGAACAAGCTCCGAGGAGGCTTTAACATCCTCGCGGTGAAGGCCCCTGGCTATGGCGATAGGAAGAAGGAGATGCTCGCTGACATTGCAGCTACCGTTGGCGGCAGCATTGTCTCAGACGACACAGGCATCACCTTCGAAAATATAGAACTCAATGCTCTCGGTCGAGCTGGTAGAGTAGTCGCGACCAAGGACTCGACGCTCATAGTGAATGGCAAGGGCAAGAAGGCTGACATTGAGGAGAGACTGAAGAACCTGCGTTCTCAGAGAGAGCAGGCTAGCTCGAAGTTTGACATTGAGAAGATAGATGAGAGGATAGCAAAGCTCTCGGGCGGGGTAGCCGTCATCCGCGTGGGTGCCGCTACCGAGACGGAGATGAAATATTTGAAGTTGAAGATCGAGGATGCAGTGAATGCCACCAAGGCCGCTATCGCCGAGGGCATCGTGGCTGGCGGCGGCTCGGCGCTTGCAAAAGTTTCCCGCAAGCTCGAGACCGCATATAAGATCTCTGCGGAGGCCAAAATCGCTCATGAGAACACTCAAGCAGCCGAGTTCGCTTCAGGATACTTAGCTCTTGTTGAATCTCTCAAGGAACCCCTGAGGCAGATAGCAGTGAACGCGGGTAAGGAGGCGGGTGTGGTGCTAAACGAAGTGATGAAGGGTGGCGCGAACTCCGGTTATGATGCGCTCACAGATGTCTTCGTCACTGATATGTTCTCCCAGGGCATCATCGACCCAGTGAAGGTTACTAGGAGCGCTGTTGAGAACTCCGCCTCAGCCGTAGCCATACTCTTAACTACCGAAGTGGCTATAGCCGAGGAGCCAAAGGAAGAAAAGTCAGAAGACGTATATAATTAGCGTCTAAGCTAATATCATGATCATCCTTTACATTGTCATTGCTGTGCTTGTGCTGTGGGTCATAGCGACTTTTAACCGCTTCGTTCGTCTTCGTAATAGGGCTAAGGAAGCCTGGGCCGACATCGACGTCCAACTGAAGCGCCGCTACGACCTCATCCCAAACTTAGTTAACACAGTGAAGGGCTATGCTGCGCATGAGAACTCGGCCTTCGAGAAGGTGACTCAGGCTCGCGCCGCCGCTATGGGTGCGGGAGTGGCGAACAAGGCGGGTGCGGAGAAGGACCTAAGCTCCGCCGTGCGAGGCATTTTCGCCATCGCTGAGGCATACCCAGAGCTTAAGGCCAATCAGAACTTCCTCTCGCTCCAGGCCGAGCTCTCAGATACGGAGAACAAAATCCAAGCCGCCCGCCGCTTCTACAACACAAATGTTCGCGACTTGAATACCGGTCTGCAATCCTTCCCAGGCAATGTCATTAAGGGTATAGGCGGGTTCACAACTATGGACTACTTTGGTCTCGACGAGTCTAGTGCTGCGGCGCGCGAGCCAGTCGAGGTTAAATTCTAAATGACTCCAAACATTTACCACGAGGCGGATAAGAACATTATCCGGACATGGATTTTCATGTCCTTCTTTCTCGTAGTGGTCATTGCTTTGGGCTGGTTTATTGGATACATATACCAAAGCCCAGGGATACTCTACTTCGCCATTATCTTCGCCCTCTTTATGAATGTGACGGCGTACTGGTTCTCTGACAAGCTAGTGCTCCGGCTTCACAAGGCAAGGCCTGCGACAAGGGAGGTGAACTTCGACCTTTGGAATGCCGTTGAGAATCTCTCCATCACTGCCGGCCTACCAATGCCGAAGGTCTACATCATTGACGACAGCGCGCCGAACGCCTTCGCTACAGGGAGGAACGCAACGCACGCGGTGGTGTGCGTGACGAGCGGACTTCTCACAATTTTAAATAAGGACGAGCTTGAAGGGGTCATAGCCCACGAGCTCTCGCATATAGGCAACCGAGACATGCTCCTCTCCACGGTGGTGGTGGTCCTGGCAGGATTCATCTCTATCCTCTCGCACGTCTTCCTCCGCTCAAGGATGTTTGGCGGTAGGCGTGACGACAAAGAGGGCGGAGGGGTGCTCGCTATAGTTGGCATCGTCCTCGCGATACTCTCGCCGATTGCCGCTACTCTTATACAGCTCGCGGTATCGAGGAAGCGTGAGTTTTTAGCAGATGCCGACGGAGTGCTCCTGACGAGGTATCCGCAAGGCTTGGCAAACGCGCTTAGGAAGATAAATGCTGCTGCACAGCCTCTCCGCACGGCGAACCAAGCTGATGCGCACCTATTTATCGCGAATCCCTTCGGTTCTATGAACTCGGTACAGAAATTATTTATGACGCATCCGCCAGTTGAGGAGAGGATACGAGCCCTCACGGGAAGTGATACTATCTAAGGATGAGTTTACAGTCTGAGACCGAACTGGAGGTACTCCATGAGTACATCTCGGAGCTTGAGGAGAAGGTCAAGGTCCTAGAACAGGACCTAATACACGACTCCCTGACCGGACTTACTACGCGCGCCTTCTTCAACCAAGAGGCTCAGATATACTTCAATGCTCTCAAGAGAGACTTCGAGCCCAAGCGCAAAGAGAAGTTTGGTTTCAAGAATCTCTCCTTCCTCTTCCTCGATATAGACGACTTCAAGAAGGTGAATGATTCCTACGGACACGATACAGGTGACGAGGTTTTGAAGGCTGTGGCAAGGGTGGTGCATGGAGCCATTCGCGACACTGACATCGCTTCGCGCTGGGGCGGGGAAGAAATTTTGATTGCTCTCCCAGGCGCTGACATTGAGGCGGGTCTACGGAAGGCCGAGGAGATACGAGGCAAGATAGAGGGTATCCGTTTCGATGCGCATCCCACGCTCAGAGTCACTATCTCAGGCGGAGTAGCTGCTTTCGAGGAAGGAGTCGGTTTTACCGAGATGATAAAACGCGCCGACCAAGCTCTCTACGAAGCCAAAGAGAGCGGCAAGAACAAGGTCGTCAGGCACGCCTCTGTATAAGCGAGCTAGATTCTCAAGAAGCATAAAACAGGTTAAGATAGCCGGACCAAGGAGGGTTCGCATAGTGGTCTAGTGCGCACGCTTGGAAAGCGTGTGTGGGGCAACCCACCAAGAGTTCGAATCTCTTACCCTCCGCATGAACTACAAAATGGTCGTCGGCTTAGTCGCCATTCTTCTGGCCTTTGTAGGATACATACCCTATATACGAGATATATTGCGGTCGAAGACCATACCACACGTCTTCACGTGGTTTATATGGACATTGGCAGCAGCGATTTCCTGCGGGTTGCAATTTTTTGGTGGTGCAGGATTCGGCGCTTGGTCGACGGTGGCCGTAGTTACTATCTGTTTTACAATATTTATCCTTTCGCTTCGTTACGGAAGAAAAGGCATTACTTACTCAGATGTTGCATGTCTTATACTTGCGCTAATCTCTCTCGGATTATGGCTTTTGGCAAATCAGCCCATATGGTCGGTAGTACTTATTGTAGCTACTGATGTTATTGGATTCATACCGGCTGTTCGAAAATCTTGGCATCAGCCGTATTCTGAAACTCTGGGGACCTATCAGATTTCGACCTTGCGTTATGGACTCAGTATAATTGCTCTCGAGCACTACAATATCTTTACTCTCCTATACCCGTCTGTGTGGGTTATCGTATTTGCAGCTTTTTGTGTCATGCTCAAGATGAGACGTAAAGTAGTCGTATGATTAAGATTGACCGCTCCAACCTCAAGAGGAAATTGGAGCCCATAAGGAACCCATTTCTCTCGCTTGCCCGCTCCATCATCTATCAGCAGATATCGACCAAGGCTGGCGACTCTATACACGGCAGGTTTTTGAAACTCTTTGGAAGAAAGTCACCAAGCCCTACAGCGCTTCTCTCGTTTACTGATGCGGAACTCCGCACAGCAGGGCTGTCAGGACAGAAGGCTAAATACCTCCGCGACCTTGCAAGGAAGTTCTTAGACGGCACAGTCAATCCAAAGCTCTTCGGTAAGATGACAGATGAGGAGATAAAGGAGCATCTAGTCAGGGTGAAGGGGATAGGTCCTTGGACTGCCGATCTGTTCCTCATCTTTGCTTTGAATCGTCCTAATGTGTTGCCAGTAGGGGACCTGGGGATAATGAAAGGCTTCCAAAAAGTCTTCAAGCTACGCAGTCTGCCGAGCGAGAAACGGATGAGGCAGCTTGCCAAGCCTCATAAGGGCGAGCACACATACCTCGCGCTCTACTTGTGGCAAGCATTGGACGAGTAACTCGTCTTAGTGAGTATGCAACTCACCAGCCCAGACTTTATAAACAGTGGCAAGATACCTGAAAAGTTTACTTGCGATGGGGATAATACGCGTCCAGAGTTTCGCATCGGAGGCATACCAGTGGGTGCTCGCTCACTATCAATTGTCCTTGATGACCCTGATGCTCCGTCAGGGACATTTACTCATTGGATAGTTTGGAATATTCCTATAACGGACAAGATTCCATCGGACACTCTGCCTGAAGGCTCTGTTGAGGGATTGAACAGCGCGGGTAC
Organism: Candidatus Parcubacteria bacterium; assembly: GCA_019661785.1. Classification (GTDB taxonomy): domain Bacteria; phylum Patescibacteriota; class Minisyncoccia; order Phycocordibacterales; family Zambryskibacteraceae; genus JAIFWN01. The sequence goes on from JAIFWP010000002.1 coordinate 232,469, forward strand.
CAACAAATACATTGGTCCCTGCCCGCCAAAAGGGACACACACCTACGTCACTATGCTCTACGCTCTCGACACAACTCTCGATAAGCTCGACGGTACTCGTACGGACAAGCGGGCACTCCTTGATGCCATGACTGGACACATCATTGCCACTTCCGAATTGACAGGCCTCTACTGCCGTCGGGAAAATCAATAAAGTGGGGATAGTTTTGGCTTAGCTCGGCCATAAATTGGTAAAATATGGTGTAACCAACACCTTGGATAAGAGGCACTTTTTACAGGTTCGGAAGGCCTTCGCCGCGTTAGCAATTATCGCCAGTTTTTTTGGCCTCTTAAGATTTTCGGGAATAGATAAAGTTTTTGCCGCTGGCACTCCGCAGATATTCACATACCAAGGCCGCTTGGCTGACTCGGGTGGCAATCTCTTGGGCGGCTCATCCGGTACGACTTACTATTTTGCTTTCTCGATTTGGGATAGCTCTACCGTTGGCGCAGGCAACAAGCTGTGGCCTGTTTCTACCTCATCCGTACCGACCACAGTAAGGTCTGGAGTTTTCACTGTGAACATCGGTGATACAGCCAACGGTTATCCAGACACCCTGGACTACACCTTCTCGAACCCAAACGTCTTCCTACAGGTGGACGTGTCGTCGAACGGCACTAGCTGGGAGACGGTCTCGCCGCGCCAGCAGCTCACCTCGGCCATCTTTGCCCAAGTGGCGCAGTCGGTAGTGAGCGCTTCCTCGACTATCACCAATTTCACAACGCAGAACTCGACCTCGACTTCAGCTACTACGACGAACCTCTACATCTCCGGACGAGCTTCGACCACCGAGCTCCGGGCTAACACCTCCATCATCGGCTTCTTGACGAGCGTCTTTGGCACTTTCGGCAACTTGCTCTTGAACGGCTCATCAACCTTGCAGAATTTCACTTCGCAGAACGCCACAAGCAGCAACCTCTACATCTCAGGCTTGGCCTCGACTACGGACTTGCGTGCTAATACAGCGACCATAGGGAGCCTCTTAACGGCTAATGTAACTGCAACCAATCTCATTTCCTCTGCGCTTGGCGGCTTTGGTACGAGGTGTTTGCAGACCGACAACAACGGCCTCATATCCGTGGCGGCTAGCGGCTGCGGCTCGGGCGGCAGCGGAGGGTCAAGCGGAGGAACCTTCTCTACGACGACCTCCCAAGTAGCTGGGCAGTATGTGAATTATCCCAACAACAACACCGACATTGTGGCTATAGGCAACTTTGCCACTACCACAGCGCCTATATACTTCGACCCCAACACGTCGTTTGCCAAGGTCTTCAACCAATACTTCGCATCGGGATCTACCACCTTGCAAGACTTCACTGCTAGGACCTCGACCACCTCGGCTGCTACGACTACGAACTTCGCTATCACATCGCTTGTTTCTAAAATCCTAAAGACTGGAGCTGGCGGCTCGGTGGTAGGAGCCGTGGCGGGCACCGACTATGAGAATCCGCTCACCTTTGCCTACCCTCTCTCCCGCTCGTCGAACAGCGTCACACTTGCCTTCGGCACGACAACTAACAACGGCTACAGCGGGGAGCAAACTTTCCTCGCTTCAACGACACTGCAGAACTTTACCGGACAGAAGGCCACTACTACAGCCGGCACCACAACGGACTTCTTCGCTACGAATCTCTTCGCCACCGTGGGCAATATACCTCGGCTGTCGAACCTCACATCTAATGGCTTTATAAAAACAACCGGAGGCAACGGCACCTTGTCGGTGGACACGAGCACGTATATCACCTCGATCGGCGGAGGAACTAACGGCCAACTAGCCTTCTTCGGCGGGGCAAATACTTTGGTCGGTGTTGCAACCTCATCGGCTTCTTGCGGGAGTGGTGTCACTTGTTCGGATTTCACCGTAGTTGGCTCCGTTTCGCCAACTTTCACTATCGATCAGAGCTTCTCTCCAACTTGGACAGGCCAGCACATCTTTAATGCTTCGACCACTCTGCAGAACTTCACCGCGCAGAACTCGACCTCGACTTCAGCTACTACGACGAACCTCTTTGTCTCTGGCAGAGCGTCGACCACCGAGCTCAGAGCGAACACAGGCATCATTGGAAGCCTCACTTCGGTCCTGGCATCTCTAACGAATCTCTTTGTATCTGGCTCGAGCACACTGCAGAACTTCACCGCGCAGAACGCTACCACCTCACAAGCCACGACGTCGAGCTTCTCCATCACGTCTCTTGCTTCTAAGCTCCTCAAAACTGGCTCGGATGGCTCGGTGGTCGGAGCTACAGTCGGAGTGGACTATCAAGCTGCGGGTAGTTACGCGCTTCAGGCCACCACTCTCTCGGTGACTGGGACGACGAACCAGATTTCAGTAACTGGCGGCACTCAAGACCTCTCAACAAACCGCACCTGGGCGCTCTCGCTCCCATCGCTAGTGAACATTGCAAACTCTTCAAGCACGGTCCTAAGCGCGGGCAATGCCTTCTTCGGCACTACGGCGACATCATCCTTCAACGGCGCTGGGGACCTCTCTGTTGTGAGCTCGACCACTCTGCAGAACTTCACCGCGCAGAATTCGACCTCGACTTCCGCCACCACCACAAACCTTTTTGTCTCTGGCAGAGCATCGACTACTGACCTGCGAGCGAATACGGCTTCGATAGGCAGCCTCACTGTCGGCTCTTGTATCGGTTGCTCGAGCGGTATGACCTTTGCCTTCCCGTTCAGGACTCTTGGCACAGGGGAGAACGCCACAGGCACTACTCTCGAATTCCAAAACGGTTTTGTCTCGACGGCATCCTCAACATTTGGAGGCCCTATACGCGTGAGCACTATCACTACAAACCTTTCCTCGACAGCAGGATTAACTCTTGGCGCTAGCGATACGCCTCAGATACTCACTATCGATACGATAAACAACCGAGTACAAACGGGCATTGGCGCTGGTTCCGCAGCCCCAGTGCTCTTCGTCTTTGATACCAAGAACACTGCTGGGGATCCTCCAGGAGTGAACGGCTCCATGTATTACAACAGCAATACGAACACCTTCCGCTGTTATCAGGATTCGGCCTGGCAGACTTGCGGCGGACAAGCCACATCGACAGTGACTTATACCGACCTGGCATCTTCAACCGACTTATACTCGACCAATGCGACTATCGGCACTCTCATAGCGAACAGGATTACATCCGGACCGATAAATGGTCAGACTATCTCGAACACAGCTAGCTTCACTGGTACGCTTACAGCAACAGGGGGATTGACCACTCTCGTGAACCTGCTTCTCACGGGCTCCTCAACTCTGCAGAACTTCACCGCGCAGAACAGTACGACCACTAACGCCACCTCGACGAGTTTGGCCACGACAGCCCTCTGTCTCTCTGGCGACTGCCGTGTGGCTTGGCCGGTGGCGAGTGCGGGAGGATTCTCCTTCCCATTCACGACCCTTGGCTCTGGGGAGCAGGCTACCTCGACGACCTTGGCGCTGCTTAGTGGACTGCTCTCTACTGCGTCATCCACCTTTACCTCGAGCCTCTTGGTCCTTGGGTCAACCACTCTGCAGAACTTCACCGCAATAAATGCTACGAGCACCAACGCCACATCTACTAATTTGGCTGCAACAACGTTCTGCCTCTCGGGCGATTGTCGTTCAGCATGGCCTGTAGCAAGTGCAGGCGGGTTCGCCTTCCCATTCACCACTCTCGGCACTGGTGAGAACGCTACGACCACCACTCTGTCTTTGCAGAACGGCCTACTCTCCCTTGCCTCATCGACTATTGGTGGAAATACCACAGGCACTGGTCTTACCATACGTGGCGGAGCTACCACTACCGACCTCCTGGCTCTTGGTTCCACTACCCTCCAGAACTTCACCGCCAAAAACGCCACAACAACCCAAGCTACAACCACGAACTTCGCCATATCTGGCGTTACATCAAAAATCCTCTACGCTTTCCCAGACGGAGATGTTGGAGCGCTCACTGTCGGTACGGGGCTCA